>NZ_NHSG01000128.1:0-18597 GCF_020024005.1 Streptomyces purpurogeneiscleroticus | reverse complement strand
CCCCCGGCGCCGGAAAGATCAACCTCGACAAGGGCCGGGTCAGCCTCGAGAAGAACCAGACCGTTTCCCTGGTCAAGGGCGGGCAGCCGCTGCTCTCCTCGGTCCGGATGGGCCTCGGCTGGGAGCCCGCGTTCCGCGGCAAGGACATCGACCTCGACGCGTCCGTGATCGCGTACGGCCCCGACCGCAAGAAGATCGACAACTGCTTCTTCGGCAAGCTCTCGATCCTCAACGGCGCCATCCAGCACTCCGGGGACAACCTCACGGGTGAGGGCGCGGGCGACGACGAGGCGATCACGGTCCACCTCAGCGGCCTCCCCCCGGAGGTCACGGGCCTGGTCTTCACGGTGAACAGCTTCTCCGGTCAGAAGTTCACCGACGTCGCCAAGGCGTACTGCCGCCTGCTGGACGCGCAGTCCGGCGAGGAGCTGGTCCGCTTCAGCCTGACCGGCTCGGAGAAGCGGACGGGCGTGCTGATGGCCAAGCTGATCCGGCAGTACAGCGGCGAGTGGGAGATGACGGCCCTCGGCGAGTTCGTCGACTCCCGCACGGTCCGCGGCATGGTCAAGCCGGCCGCCCAGGCGCTGTGACCGGCGCGCCGCCCGGCCCGGCCACCGCCGCCGCCAGCCGGCGGTAGGAGTCGAGCTGGGCGGCGCGGTCGTAGGTACTCGTCGTGACCAGCAGCTCATCGGCACCGGTGTCAGCGAGCAGCTCGGTGACGGCCGGGCGCACGTCACTTTCCGTGCCGTGGATCTGCCCGCGCTGCGCCCGCTCGTAGAACTCCCGCTCCTTGGCGGTCATCGACGGCTCCCGCGCGAGCACGTCCGCCACCGGCTCCAACGGCGGAAAGACCCCGCGCGTACGGGAGTACGCCATCGCCCACGCCTCCGGGAGCAGCAGCCGACGAGCCTCCTCGGCGGTGGCGGCCACGGCGACAGTCGCGGAGACCACAACGTACGGCCGCTCCCACAACGCGGACGGCCGAAAGCCGGTGCGGTAGCGGTCGATGGCGCGCAGCAGCGCGTCCCGCCCGCGCACGTCGCCGATCACGAGCGCGAGCCCCGCCTCGGCGGCGATCTCCGCCCCGGCCCCGGTGGCCAGCACGAACGCGGGCACGCTCAGCCCTTCGGCGGGCCGGGCGTGCACCTGCGGATGCGCGGTCTGATTGCCCGCGAAGTAACCGGTCAACTCGGCGAGCTGCGCACCGAAGTCCCCGACCGCGTCCTTGTCCGTCCCCAGCGCCCGCCGAATCCCATCCGTGAACCCGACCGACCGCCCCAGCCCCATATCGATCCGCCCCGGAAAGAGCGATTCCAGTACCCCGAACTGCTCGGCGACGACCAGCGGCCGGTGATTGGGCAGCATGACCCCGCCGGTACCGACCCGAATACGGCGGGTGGCCGCGGCGACGGCGGCGGCCAGCACGGTAGGAGCCGACCCGGCCACGCCAGGCACGCTGTGGTGCTCCGACACCCAGAAGCGCCGATAACCGAGCGCCTCCACCTCCTGGGCAAAACGCACGGTCTCCTGCAACGCTTCCGCCTGCGGCCGCCCCGCTCTCGTACGGGACCGGTCGAGCACCGAGATCCGCGGAGCCACTGTCGTCGAGTTCACGATCAGTACAACGCTCCCCGCGGCGCAGGATTCCGCTACGCCTCCACGCCAGGCAGCCGCTCCCCTCGCAGGTCGGCAACGAGCACAGCATCCTCGACCGCCCGAGCCAGATACCGCACGGCCCGCCGCAACTCCGCCCCGGAGGCCTCCGGGTCCCCGGCCATGGCACGCCCCCGCGCGACGTCGGCCCTCGCCATGACGAGCATCTCGCCCTCCATGACATCGGCCAGATGATTCACCAGCCCGTCCCCCAACGGCACATAGGCCGTCCGCCCACCATCGGTCCACGGCAGCCGTCGTAGGCTCTCCATGTCGGCACTCCTTCACAGTGTCGGCCACGCCCCGGCGACCGGGTCCGATCCGGTCGCCGGGGTCCTCCAAGCCGCAAGCGTGCACGGAGTGACGGCTGTGTGCTACCGCGTAATCGCGATACCGCATAAGGTCGCGGCATGGACCTCGATCGTTCTGTGCCGGTGTGGCCGCAAGTGGCTGCCAGCCTCCGCCGCCGCCTCAATGCCGGTGAGTGGTGCCCTGGCGAACGCTTCCCCAGCACGATCGCGCTGGCCGCTGAGTACCGAGTGGTCCAGTCGACGGTCCAGAAGGCCATCGTCCAACTCCGCAAGGAGGGCCGCATCCACACGGTCCTCGGCGCCGGCAGTTACGTCACGGGCTGAGCAGAGGCCGGGAAGCGTGGAGATCGTTTACGAGTACGTCCGCATCGCTGAGGACCTGGCCCGCCAGATCGAGGCCGGGGAGATCCCGAAGGGGGGACGCCTGCCGAATGAGCGGGAGCTGGCGGAGGTCTATCACGTCTCCGCCGGAACGGTCCGCCGCGCCGTCCAGGAGCTACGCGCTCGGGGCTTGGTGGCGACCCTCGCCGGCAAGGGGACGTTCGTCATCGCCGGAGCGGACGACGGGGTATAGGCCCCCGATGACCGAGATGCCGCGCTACCGCTAGGAAGAGCCGGCCGACCAGATCCAGGAAGAGGTCCGGTCAGGAAAGCTGGCCAAGGGCGCCGCCCTGCCCGCTGAACGTCGCATGACGGAGGTCTACGGCGTCAGCATCGGGACCGTACGCCGCGCCGTCGCACTCCTCCGCGACCGGGGCGTGGTGGCCACGCTCCCCGCGAAGGGCACCTTCATCCTGGGCACCGGAACAGAGAACGCGGCGCGGCCGCAGGCCGACGGCAGCCATGGATCTTGACCGCTCCGTGCCGGTCCGGCCCCAAGTGGCCGCTGAGTATCGCGTAACCCAGTCGACGATCCAGAAGGCCGTCGTCCAGCTCCGCAAGGAGGGCCGCCTGCGTACGGTCCTGGGTGCGGGCAGCTACGTCATGGGCTGAGCGGGGCAGCCGCTCTGGTGCGGGGGCGGCGCAGGGCCGAGAATCGGGGCGTCGCCGAGCCGCGAGGAGTCCGGATGTCTGCCGAGCAGCCGCAGCCGCCCACCGTGCCCTCCCTGGATGAGATCTACGGGGAGTTCGATCTGAGCCACGTGCCCGCGTTCGCCGGTGGGTTCATCAACTTCGGGTACTGGGCCGACGCGCCCACCGACCGGCCGCTGACCGAAGCCGATCGGATCGGGACGGAGAAGGAGCTTTACCGGCTGGTCCTGCGCGGCTTCGACCGTACGGAGGGGCGGGACGCCGCCGAGGTCGGCTGCGGACTGGGCCTCGGCTCGGCGCTCGCGCTGTGCGAGTACGGGTTCGGGTCGGTCGTCGGGCTGGACGTCCATCCCGAGCAGGTCCGGCGGGCCCAGGAGCGGAACGCCGCCGTGCGGGACGCGCACCCGGGGCGGCTGGAGTACCGGCGCGGCGCGGCCGAGCGGCTGCCGCTGCCGGACGCATCCGTGGAGTGTCTGTTCTCGGTCGAGGCGGCCCAGCACTTCCCCGATATTCCGGGCTTCGCCCGGGAAACGGCACGGGTGCTGCGCGCGGGCGGCCGGCTGGCGCTGACGACGTTCTTCGCCACCGGCCAGGAGGCCGCCCGCGCGCTGCCCGGACTGCTGCCCACCTACGCCGACGGCCTCGACCTCGCCCATGTGGCGGACGAGGTCGCCGCCGCGCTGGAGGGGGCCGGACTGTCGGACGTGCGGATCCGGGCGATCGGGGAATCGGTGTGGGCCGCGTACGACCGGTATCTCGGGCAGGTGCCCGAGCTGCGCGACCTGTGGCCGCGCCGGTTCCTGACCGCGTACGAGAAGGGCCTGCTGGACTACTACGTGATCACCGCGGACCGCCCGGAGACCGGCTGACCCGACCGGAGACCGGCCGGCCCGGCCGGCCCCCGGCTGACCCGGCCGCCCGGATTCCCCCCGGATCCGGCCGGCCGTGTCGCAGGTCAGCCCTGGCGCCGCCAGGGGCCGGTGATCGCGAGCATGATCCCCGGGTCCTGGATGTTGGCGAACAGCGTCTCCCCGTCGGGCGAGAAGACCGGGCCGGTGAACTCGCTGTACACCGGCTCCTCCGCGGTCCCGATGTTGATCTCGTTGCGCGCGACCGGGTAGGTCCGGCCGTCCTCGGTGGCGCCGAAGAGGTGCTGCACGCCCTCGCCGTCCTCGGCGATGATCAGGCCGCCGTAGGGCGAGACGCTGATGTTGTCCGGGCCGTCCAGCGCGCCTTCCTTCGACGGGTCGGCGTTGATGCCGAAGCGGATCTTCAGGGTCAGCGTGCGGCGCGCGGGGTTGTAGAACCACACCTGGCCGTCGTGCTCGACCGGGCTCTCCTCGCGGGCGTAGGACGACACGACGTACACGCCGCCGTCCGCCCACCACATGCCCTCCAGCTTGCGGGCGCGGGTGATCTCCCCGTCCTTGAACTGCTTGCGGACCGAGGTGGTGCGGGCGTCCCGGTCGGGGACCTCGACCCAGTCCACGCCGTAGACGGTGCCGGGCTCGGTGGCCCGCGACAGGTCGTCGACGAAGCGGCCGCCGGAGTCGAAGCACTTGAACGCGGCGAGCACGCCCGCGTCGTCGGCGAGGGTACGCAGCTGCCCGCGGCCGTGCGTGAAGCCCTGCGGCGGGGTCCAGCGGTAGAGCAGACCGTTGGGCTCCTCGGCGTCCTCGGTCAGGAAGACGTCGCCGCGCTTCGGGTCGACGACGACGGCCTCGTGCGGGTACCGGCCGAACGCCTTGATCGGCTTCGGGTCACGGGCCGCCCGCTCGTCGTGCGGGTCGACCTCGAAGACATAACCGTGGTCCTTGGTCATGCCGTTCTGGCCGGCCTTGTCCTCGGTCTCCTCGCCGGTGAGCCAGGTGCCCCAGGCGGTGCTGCCACCGGCGCAGTTGGTGGAGGTACCGGCGATGCCGACCCACTCACTGATGTGGCTGCCGTCCTTGGAGACCTCCACGACGGTGCAGCCGCCGGCCGCCGCCGGGTCGTAGACCAGGCCCTCGGCGAGCGGCACCGGGTGCTTGGCCTCGGCGCGCGGGCCCTTGATCTCGTGGTTGTTCACGAGCAGGGTCGCGCCGCGCTGCCCCTCGAAGGTGGCCGTGCCGTCGTGCTTGGCGGGCGTGTACTCGCCGCTCTCCAGCTTGGTCTCACCGGTACGGGTGATGATCTTGTAGCTGAAGCCGGCGGGCAGCGCGAGGATGCCCTTCGGGTCATCGATCAGCGGACCGTAACCGAGCTGCCGCGTCCCGTCGTCGGTGGCCTCGCCGGTCTCCTCGCCGATGGCCCCGGGGGCCGTGGCCAGCACCCCGACGCTGCCGGCGAGCGCCACTCCGGCGCCGGTGTACGCGGAGCGCTTGGCGAAGTCCCTGCGGGTGAGGGGCATGGTGATCTCCTGAATGGCTGGTTTCTCTCTCCCCCGTCCCGACACAGGCTTGCGGGCCCTTCCGAACAGCAGTTGAACAGGGCACGACGTTCAGGAAGCCTTTCGCCCCACGGCAGTGAACCATGACAAACAAGGTCATCCACGCCATGCCGCCATGTACTGCAAGATTTCTGGCTTTCCACCTTGACCGCCCCCCACGGCCGGCAATAGACATTCCCTACCTGCATCACCCGTAAGGCGAGCGCCGGGCCGGCGGCCGTACGGACGGGTCGTCCGTACGCGGCAGTACGGACAGGCCCACCCGCTCCAGGCCGTACCGGACCCTGCGTCTCCCTCCGAGAGCCGGCCCGCCACGGCGGCCCGGCCCGTCAAGCCACACGCGGTCCCGCCCCGGAGCCGTGCGCCCGCCTGCCCGGCGCGCGACGGCCGGGCGCGCGGGACGCCCACCGGGGAAGAGGTGGTCTGGTGTGAACCAGCCCGAGATGATGCGCGGCCCCACCGGCGGACAGGTCAGTGACGCCTCGCGCCAGCAGGCGCTGTCGGACTTCATGAACCCGCAGCACCCGCTCGCCAACGTCGTCGGCTTCGGCCACGGCGTGAAGTGGACGGGCGGCGAGCCGACGGGCGAGGAAGCGGTCCTGGTCTTCGTGACGCAGAAGGTCCCCGAGTCGGTACTGTCCGAACGGGACGTCGTGCCGCACGAGATGGACGACGGCACGCCGACGGACGTGGTCGCCGTCGGCCATGTCGCGGCCCAGCGCACCCGCCTCACCGCGCCGGGCGGCGGCACGGAGGAGCAGACCGGCTTCGGCCCCGACGGCGGTACGTCCGTACTGCCCGGGCCCCTGCTGGACGAGCTGGGCCAGGAGCTCGGCAGGCTCCGCACGGCCGCGGAGCCACAGCGGCTCACCCGCAGGATGCGCCCGTGCCCGTCCGGCTTCTCGGTCGGCAGCGTGCGGATCACCGCGGGCACGCTCGGCAGCGTGGTCTACGACCTGCTGCCCGACGCGCGGATCAACCCCCCGGAGCCCGGCACCGGCATCCCCGCCAGGTACTACATCCTGAGCAACAACCACGTGCTCGCCGACTCCAACCGGGCGCCGCTGGGCAGCCCCGTGGTGCAGCCCGGCCCCGCGGACGGCGGCATGGACCCGGGCGACCGGATCGGCACGCTGTCCCGCTTCGTCGCGATCCAGTTCGCACCGCAGGTCCCGCTGGCGCAGCAGAACAACATCGTGGACGCGGCGCTGGCGAAGGTGGAGTTCCAGGACGCCACCCGCGAGCAGTACTTCAACGGCCCGCCGCGGGCCTGGCGGCGCAAGACACAGGTGGCGGTGGGCGACCGGGTGAAGAAGGTCGGCCGGACCACCAACCTGACGATCGGCCGGATCCTCTCCACCGACGCGACCATCGACGTCTCGTACGGCACGGCCGGCACCGCGCGCTTCAAGGACCAGATCATCACCACGAACATGTCGGCCGGCGGTGACTCCGGTTCCCTGGTCACCTCGCTCGACAACGTCGCCGTCGGCCTGCTCTTCGCGGGGTCGCAGCAGGTCACGATCATGAACCACATCGAGAACGTCCGCGCGCTGCTGCGCGTCGAGATCGCCGAGCAACTGGCCTGACCCGGGGAGCGAAAGCCATGACGAGCGCAGCCAAGAAGAAGGGCCAGGGGCAGGAGCACCGGTTCATCAACGCCCAGGGCTCCGAGGTCAAGACGCACGACGAGGCGTTCGCCGCGCAGCGCGACGTATCGGCCGAGGCGCTGCGGGTCACCGCGAAGATGCGGCTCAACAACGGAGCCCTCACCTTCGACATGGAGGTGGCCTACAACCCCAACACCTATCCGCACATCATCACCGGTGGCCGGATCACCTCCGGCATCTGCGGCGCCCCGTGGGACATCACCGGCGGCGAGCTCGGCCCCCGGCTGGTACTGCGGGCCGCCCGCCCCGGCGGCTCGGGCAACTGCGCCCAGACCATGACGGTCATCGGCCAGTTCCAGGTACCGCTGTCCTACCGCGGTACGTACGGCTTCAACGGCCAGTCCGCGTCGTTCCCGCACACGACGCAGTACTTGTGCTGAGGCAGTACTTCTGCTGAGAAGCTCGACGGGCTGACGGCCCGCCGGGCCTCCGCAGTGCCGGAGCGGACCGACGGGCCGTCAGTTGTCCTTCTTGGAGCGGGCCTTGAAGGCCGCCTTGCGGGCCTCCTTGGCCGCCTTCTTGTCCGGGTGGAGCCGGCCCATCGCCTCCAGGACGTCGGCGGTGGCCGGGTGGTCCACCCGCCAGACCGCGTCGAAGAAGCCGGTGTGCTGACCGACCAGACCCTCGACCAGATCCCGCAGCTCGGCCGCGTCCTCGTCGGCGGTGCCCAGCTGCGCCGCGAGCGTGTCCACGGTCAGCCAGAAGATCATGTCCTGGGAGGGCTCGGGGATGCCGGTCGCGCCGTGCTCGGCCAGCCAGACCCGGGCCAGCCCGCCCAGCTGCCGGTCGTCCAGCACCTCGCGGAGCGCGGGCTCGGCCTCCGGGCCGACCAGCGACAAGGTCTGCTGGCAGGCGAGGCGGCGCTGCGGCGCCCGCTCGTCGTCGCCGCGCGCGGCGGACAGCAGGTCCCGGGCCGCGCCGAGGCTGTCGCGGGCCGCGAGCCACTGCTCGGACTCGGCCTGCGCCAGCATCTCGGGGTAGTCGGGCAGCGCGCCGAGCAGCACGTCGGCGCCCTTGTCGGCGAGGTCGCCGACGGCCGGGGCCTC
The DNA here is from genome assembly GCF_020024005.1 of Streptomyces purpurogeneiscleroticus. Taxonomy (NCBI): domain Bacteria; kingdom Bacillati; phylum Actinomycetota; class Actinomycetes; order Kitasatosporales; family Streptomycetaceae; genus Streptomyces; species Streptomyces purpurogeneiscleroticus. Next base: position 10,457 of record NZ_NHSG01000128.1, on the reverse strand, counting down.
GACGCCCGCATCCAGCATCCGCGCGCGGACCGCGTACATGCCGAGGGGGGTGAGCCGGACCATGCCGTACCGGCTGACGTCCTCGTCCTCCAGCGGCCCGGCCGACTGCACGGTCTCGCCGTCCTCGTCCAGCTCCTCGATGAGCGCCTCGTCCACCGGCTGGTACGCGACCAGGCCGATCGGCTCCAGCACCCGGAACTGGTCGTCCAGGCGCATCATCGCCTCGGAGACCTCTTCGAGGATGTCGTCGGTGGGCTCGTCCATGTCGGCCGGGACGATCATGGAGGCGGCGAGCGCCGGCAGCGGGACGCTCTGCTCCGGGTCCTCGGCCAGCGCGCAGAGCATGTAGAGGTTGCCGAGGATGCCGTCCAGCAGCTCGGCCTCGTCCTCCGGATTCCAGTCGATGGAGTCCAGGTCCAGCTCGCCGCCCTCGGCGATCTGCTCGACGAGGTCGCCGAGGTCGGGCGCCGCGGCGTCGGCCAGTACGGTCTCCATGCCGCCGAGCCAGATGGCCAGCACGTCCTGGGGGCTGCCGGCGGTCAGCAGCCGCAGCTCCTCGCCGGGCGTGGCCGTACCGGACGGGGCGCCGTCGGGCAGGTCCTCGTCCTCGCCCGCGTGCTCCTCGATCTCGACCAGGCCGGTGTCCACGGCCAGCTGCCACGCCTCGGCGGCGTAGCCGGTGCCGTCCTCGTCGACGGCCAGGCCCAGGTGGGCCGCGGCCTCGGCGAGCTGCTCTTCGAGGAGGTCGCCGCCGACGCCGACCGGTACCTCCCGCTCGGCCCAGCGGGCGAGCTTGGCCGCCCGGGCGAAGAGGGGGGCGCTCAGCGCGTCCCTGGCCAGCTCCGCTTCGGGGTGCAGCCGCACCGGGGGAAGGGTGGGGCGCTCGTCGGACATCTAAGGTTCAGCTCCTCGGGCGGACTACTGCTGGTGCGTCGCCCAAGCGTAGACGGAATCGTGATGATCCCGGGCGGTTCACCGGCCCGTCCGGGGTGCCCGGCGGCGGGCGGTTCACCGGCCCGCCCGCCGCCGTACACCGGGCGAGTATTGACAACTACCGGCGGCACACAAGAGATTGACGCGCGTAGCGGACCGTCCTCCGATACGCAGCTCGGCCCTTTCCTCCCTTTGTTTCCCCACGCTTCCGGAGGCCACCATGCCGTCCCGCCGTACGTTCAGCAGACCGCTCACGCTCGCCTCGGCGGCCGCCGCGGCCCTCGCCGCAGGGCTGCTCGCCGTCCCGCAGTCCGCGGCGGCGGCCGACGCCAGGATCCATGACATCCAGGGCGGTACCCGGATATCCCCGCTGGCCGGAAAGCAGGTCACCGGCGTGCCGGGCGTCGTCACCGCCGTACGGTCCTTCGGGTCCGCGCGCGGCTTCTGGTTCCAGGATCCGCAGCCGGACCGGGACCCGGCCACCAGCGAGGCCGTCTTCGTCTTCACCGGGAAGCAGACCCCCGAGGTCGCCGTGGGGGACGCGGTGGAGGTGAGCGGCACGGTCACCGAGTACTACCCCGGCGGCAAGGACGCCGGGCTGCAGTCCGTCACCGAGATCACTGGCGCGAAATGGACGGTGAACTCGGCGAAGAATCGTCTCCCCGCGGCCTTCACGCTGGACCCCGCGTCCGTGCCGAATCGATACGCCCCGGACAACGGCGGCAAGGACATCGAGCCGCTGAAGCTGCGGCCCGGCTCCTACGCGCTGGACCGCTACGAGTCGCTGGAGGGCATGCGGGTCGCGGTCTCCGACGCGCCGGTCGTCGGCGCCACGAACACCCACCACGAGCTGTGGGTGACGGCCGAGCCCGGCCACAACCGCACCGTGCGCGGCGGCACGCTCTACAGCTCGTACGCCGACCCGAACGCGGGCCGCCTCAAGGTCACCTCGCTGATCCCGTTCGCCGAGCGGCCCTTCCCGGTCGCCGACGTCGGCGACGCGCTGACCGGCACCACCGCCGGGCCGCTGGACTACGACAACTTCGGCGGCTACACGATCGAGGCGACGGACCTGGGCACGCTCGCCGACCGCGGGCCGGCCCGCGAGACCACCCGCAAGCAGTCCGCTGACGAGCTGTCGGTCGCCACGTACAACGTGGAGAACCTCTCGCCGAAGACCGCGCAGGCCAAGTTCGACCGGCTCGCCGAGGCGCTGGTGAAGAACCTCGTCGCGCCGGACATCGTCGCCCTGGAGGAGGTCCAGGACGACAACGGGGCCACCAACGACTCGGTGGTGACCGCGGGCGCCACGCTCAAGAAGCTCACCGACGCCGTCAAGAAGGCGGGCGGCCCCGCCTACGAGTGGCGCCAGATCGACCCGGCCGACGACCAGGACGGCGGCCAGCCCGGCGGCAACATCCGCGTCGCGTTCCTCCACAACCCCGAGCGGGTCTCCTTCACGGACACCCCCGGCGGCGACGCGACGACGCCGGTGAAGGTCGAGAAGAAGGACGGCCGTCCGGCGCTCTCCGCCTCCCCCGGCCGCATCGACCCGGCCAACGCGGCCTGGAAGGACAGCCGCAAGCCGCTCGCCGGACAGTTCTCCTTCCGGGGCAAGCCGGTCTTCGTGGTCGCCAACCACTTCAACTCCAAGGGCGGCGACCAGGGCCTGGACAGCCGCTTCCAGCCGCCGGCCCGCACGTCCGAGACCCAGCGCACCGCCCAGGCCGAGGCCGTGCACGGCTTCGTCGAGGGCGTGCTCGCCGTCGATCCCAAGGCCGCCGTGATCGTCGCGGGCGACCTGAACGACTACCAGTTCTCCCCGGCGCTGAAGAAGCTCACCGCGGGCGGTGTCCTCACCGACCAGGTGAACCGGCTCCCGAAGCCCGAGCGCTACGGCTACGTCTACAACGGCAACTCGCAGGCCCTGGACCACATGCTCACCAGCCGCGCCCTGAACGGCGCCGACTACGACATCGTCCACCTCAACGCGGAGTTCGCCGACCAGGCGAGCGACCACGACCCGCAGGTGCTGCGCGTCAGGCCGTGAACCGAGGCGGCGGCGCGGGGGCCTCGCCCGCGCCGCCCGCGGGCTCCCGCTCCGGAGCCGGCTCCCCCACCAGGTCCCGTACCAGCAGCGTCGCGCCCGCCACCGCGCCCGGCATCAGGATCACGGCGACGAACGGCACGAGGAAGAGCAGCACGAGCGGGGTGCCGAAGCCGACGGCGAGTGCCTTGCGGCCGCGCAGCAGGCGCATCCGCTCGCGCACCGGTATCCCGCGGCGCTGCAGGGCCACCGAGGCCAGTTCGAGGGTGAGGAAGAAGCCGGAGACGCAGAAGCCGATGGCCGGGATCACGGTCTGGCCGATGACGGGCACGAAGCCGAGGAGGAAGAAGAGCAGGCCGAAGCCGGCCGCGCGCAGCAGGACGTACACGCTGTCCTTGAGCGCGATCCACACCTCCCGCCACAGCGAGAGACCGAGGCCCTCGGGGCACTCCCCCTCGGACTCCTCCACCTTCTCGGAGAGCGACTCGTAGAACGGGTCGCCGACCAGCAGCGTGACGGCGGTGAAGGTCAGCACGGACAGCAGCAGGCCGCCCGCGACCAGCAGCGCGACGAACAGCCCGCGCAGCAGCCCCTGCCAGGGCGAGCCCCAGCCGTCGGCGAACGGCGTCGCCCAGGCCGCGAGGTCGTCCGCCCAGAAGAAGAACACGGTCAGCGCGACCGCGTACAGCACGAGTGTGAGCAGCGCGGGCAGCAGCCCGAATCCCCACCACCGGCCGTGCCGCGCAACCCAGCGCTGCCCCTTGCCCCAGTAACCCAGCCCCGCCACAAGATCACGCATAGGACCACCCTAGCGGGCACCACTGACAACGCCGACGGCCCGTGCGATCCGGGGATTCCGGAGCGCACGGGCCGTCGGTCGGCGTGTGCCGTATGCGTCAGTTGTGGTGCAGCACGTCGTTCAGGCCGCCCCACTCCGCGTTGTTCGGGCGGGCCTCCACCACACCGGTGGTGGAGTTACGGCGGAAGAGGATGTTGTCCGCGCCGGACAGCTCGGCGGCCTTCACGATCTGGCCGTCGGGCATGGTCACGCGGGTACCGGCGGTGATGTACAGACCCGCCTCGACCACGCACTCGTCGCCCAGCGCGATGCCCACGCCGGCCTCCGCGCCGACCAGGCTGCGCTCGCCGATGCGGATGCGCTCCTTGCCGCCGCCGGAGAGGGTGCCCATCGTGGAGGCGCCGCCGCCGATGTCGGAGCCGTTGCCGACCACGACGCCCTGGCTGATCCGGCCCTCGACCATGGAGGTGCCGAGCGTGCCGGCGTTGAAGTTGACGAAGCCCTCGTGCATGACGGTGGTGCCGGCCGCGAGGTGCGCGCCCAGGCGGACCCGGTCGGCGTCGGCGATGCGGACACCCGCCGGGGCGACGTAGTCCGTCATCCGCGGGAACTTGTCGACGCCGTACACGGCGAGGTGCAGGCCCTCGGCGCGGGCGTTCAGCCGTACGGTCTCCAGCTGGTCCACGGCGACCGGGCCGAGCGACGTCCAGGCGACGTTCGCCAGCAGCCCGAACAGGCCGTCGAGGTTCTGGCCGTTCGGCTGCACCAGGCGGTGGCTGAGCAGGTGCAGACGGAGGTAGCCGTCGTGCGCGTCCAGCGGCTTGTCGTCCAGGGAGGAGATGACCGTGCGCACGGCCACGATCTCCACGCCGCGGCGGGCGTCGGGGCCGAGCGCCTTGGGCGCGGCCTCGCCGAGCAGTTCGGCGGCGCGCTCGGCGGTCAGCCGCTCGGTGCCGGCCGGGCCGGGCTCGGCGACGAGCTCGGGCGCCGGGAACCAGGTGTCCAGGACGGTGCCGTCGGAGGTGACGGTGGCGAGTCCGGCGGCGACGGCGCCGGTGGTACGGGAGGTAGCTTCGGTCATGCGGAAAACCTAACCGGCGCGCCCCCGGCCTGGCGAACCGGTCTCAGCGGTCAGACGCGGGACCGTCCGGTACGGGCTCCTCGCCGACGACCCGCGCCACCTCGGCCCGCACTTCGTCACGGTCGAACGGCCGGCCGGTGAGCAACGACTGCAGCAGCATCCCGTCGATCAGCGCGGAGAGCGTGCGGGCGGTACCGAGGTCGGTGTAGCGGGCGAGCACGTCCAGCGTGCTGTCCAGCCATTCGGCGGCGACCGGGCTCAGCGCGGGCCGCCGCAGCGCCGCGAGGTACAGCTCGTACTCCATCCGCACCCGGCCGCTGCGGCTCTCGTCCATGTACGCGGCCAGCAGGTCGGCGATCCGGTCCGCGAGCGGCGCGTCCCGCTCCAGGTACTCGGTCCAGCCCTCCACCGTGGTGCCCGCCTCGCCGCACACCTGCCGCAACGCGGCCACCAGCAGGTCGTCCAGCGACGCGAAGTGGTACGTCGTCGAGCCCAGCGGCACGTCCGCCGCCGCGGCCACTACACGGTGGCTGAGCGCCCCGATGCCGCGCTCCTCGGCCACCCGGATCGCCGCGTCGATGATCCGCTGCCGCCGCTCGGGGTCGTAGCGCCGCGGCATCAGTGCGCCCCGCCCAGGTTCAGCAGCACCACGCCACCGATGATCAGCGCGATCCCCATCAGCCGCGCCGCGTTCGCCGCCTCCCCGAGGAAGAGCATCCCGATCGCCGCGATCACAGCGGTCCCGGCCCCCGACCAGATGGCGTACGTGGTCCCCACACTCATCGTCTTCAGCGTCTGCGCGAGCAGCACGAAAGCGATCAGATACCCCACCGCGGTCCCGACCGACGGCCACAGCCTCGTGAACCCGTCGCTGTACTTCATCGCCGTGGTGGCCAGCACCTCCACCAGTATCGCCGCACCAAGCGTCACATAGCCCATACGTACGAGCGTACACAACGATGCGTACGGACGTACACAACGCGGCGCGCGGGGCACAACGGAAACGGCTGTGCCCGCCGGGAACACCGGCGGGCACGGCCGAAAAAGGTGACGACGGGAGGGCTCAGACGTTGAACCCCAGGGCGCGCAGCTGCTCGCGGCCGTCGTCGGTGATCTTGTCGGGACCCCACGGGGGCATCCAGACCCAGTTGATCCGCAGCTCGTTGACGATGCCGTCCGTGGCGGACTTCGCCTGGTCCTCGATGACGTCGGTCAGCGGGCAGGCCGCCGAGGTGAGCGTCATGTCGATGGTGGCGATGTTGGCGTCGTCGATGTGGATGCCGTAGATCAGGCCGAGGTTGACCACGTCGATGCCCAGCTCGGGGTCGACGACGTCGTACAGGGCCTCGCGGACCTCTTCCTCGGTGGCCGGCTTGAGGGCCGCGGCGGGCGCCTCAGCGGTCTCCGCGGCGCTTGCGTTCTCGGTCATGCGGTCTTCGCCTCCTCGGAGAGGGCTTTGGCGGTCGCGTCCTTCCACGCCATCCAGCTCAGGAGGGCGCACTTGACGCGGGCGGGGTACTTGGAGACGCCGGCGAACGCGACCGCGTCCTCCAGCACCTCCTCCATGGCGTCGTCGGGCTCGATCTGGCCCTTGGACTGCATCAGCTCCAGGAAGGTCTCCTGGATCTGCTGCGCCTCGCCGAGCTCCTTGCCGACCAGGAGTTCATTGAGGACGGACGCGCTGGCCTGGCTGATGGAGCAGCCCTGGCCCTCGTACGACACGTCTTCAATGGTCGCGCCGTCCAGACGGACGCGCAGGGTGATCTCGTCGCCACAGGTCGGGTTGACGTGATGCACCTCGGCGTCGCCGTCCCGCAAGCCCCGGCCGTGCGGGTGCTTGTAGTGGTCCAGGATGACGTCCTGGTACATGGAATCCAGCTTCACGGGTCAGTCAGTCCTCGTCCTCATCCGAAGAAATTACGGACGTGCTCCAGGCCGGCGACCAGGGCGTCGACCTCGGCCGGGGTGGAGTACAGATAGAACGACGCTCGTGTCGTCGCAGGAATTCCGTACCGCAGGCAGACCGGGCGGGCGCAGTGGTGGCCGACGCGGACCGCGATGCCCTCTTCGTCGAGCACCTGTCCCACGTCGTGCGGGTGGATGTCACCGAGCGTGAAGGAGATCGCGGCGCCGCGGTCCTCGGCCGTGGTGGGGCCGATGATCCGCAGGTCAGGGACCTCCAGCAGCCGCTTCACCGCGTACTCGGTGAGCGCGTGCTCGTGCTCGGCGATCCGCTCCATGCCGATGGAGTTGAGGTAGTCCACCGCCGCGCCGAGGCCGACGGCCTGGGCGATCGGAGGCGTACCGGCCTCGAACTTGTGCGGCGCCGGAGCGTAGGTGGAGGAGTTCATCGAGACGGTCTCGATCATCTCGCCGCCACCGAGGAACGGCGGCAGGTCCTCCAGCAGCTCCTGGCGGCCCCACAGGACGCCGATGCCGGTCGGGCCGCACATCTTGTGGCCGGTGAAGGCCACGAAGTCGGCCTGGAGCGCCTGGACGTCCAGCGGCATGTGCGGGGCGGCCTGCGAGGCGTCGAAGACGACGAGCGCGCCGACGTCCTGCGCCTTGCGGACGATCGCCTCGACCGGGTTGACCGTGCCCATGAGGTTGGAGACCAGGGTCAGGGAGACGACCTTGGTCTTCTCCGTGATGATCTCGTCGATGTTGGAGAGGTCGAGCCGGCCGTCCTCGGTCAGCCCGAACCACTTCAGCTTCGCGCCCGTGCGCTGCGAGAGCAGCTGCCACGGCACGATGTTGGAGTGGTGCTCCATCTCCGTGATGACGATCTCGGTCTCGTGGTCCACACGGTAGGGCTCGTCGGCCCAGCCCAGCATGTTCGCGACGAGATTGAGCGACTCCGAGGCGTTCTTGGTGAAGATCACCTCGTCGCGGCTCGGTGCGTTGATGAACTCGGCGACCTTGTCGCGAGCACCTTCGTACAGCGCCGTGGCCTCCTCGGCGAGCACGTGCACGCCCCGGTGGACATTGGCGTTGTAGCGTTCGTAGTACTCGCTCAGCACGTCGATGACCTGGCTGGGCGTCTGCGAGGTCGCGGCGCTGTCCAGGTAGACGAGCTTCTTCCCTTCATGGACCTCGCGGCCCAGGATCGGGAAGTCCTTACGGATCGCCTCTGTGTCGAGGAGGCCCGGCAGCTGTGTCACGCGGTAGCGCCACCCTTCACGTATGCCTCGTAGCCCTCGGCCTCCAGCTTGTCCGCCAGCTCGGCGCCGCCGGACTCGGCGATCCGCCCGTTGGCGAAGACGTGGACGAAGTCGGGCTTGATGTAACGGAGAATCCGCGTGTAGTGGGTGATCAGCAGGGTGCCGACCTCGCCGGACTCGCGGACCCGGTTGACGCCCTCGGAGACGATGCGCAGCGCGTCGACGTCCAGGCCCGAGTCGGTCTCGTCGAGGATCGCGATCTTCGGCTTGAGCAGCTCCAGCTGGAGGATCTCGTGGCGCTTCTTCTCACCGCCGGAGAAGCCCTCGTTGACGTTGCGCTCGGCGAACGCCGGGTCCATGTTGAGGCGCTCCATGGCCTCCTTGACCTCCTTGACCCACAGCCGCAGCTTGGGGGCCTCGCCGCGGATCGCGGTGGCGGAGGTGCGCAGGAAGTTGGAGACGGAGACGCCGGGGACCTCGACCGGGTACTGCATGGCGAGGAAGACGCCGGCGCGGGCGCGCTCGTCGACGGACATCTCCAGGACGTCCTCGCCGTCGAGGGTGACGGTGCCGCCGGTGATCGTGTACTTGGGGTGACCCGCGAGGGAGTACGCGAGGGTGGACTTGCCGGAGCCGTTGGGGCCCATGATGGCGTGCGTCTCGCCCTGCTTCACGGTCAGGTCGACGCCCTTCAGGATCTCGCGCGGGCCGTTCTCGGCCTCGACGGAGACGTGCAGGTCGTGAATCTCAAGCGTTGCCATGGGGAACTCAGGACTCCTGGGTGACGGAGACGAGCACGTCGTCCCCTTCGATCTTTACGGGGTATACGGGGACGGGCTGCGTCGCGGGAAGGCCGGACGGCTTGCCGGTGCGGAGGTCGAAGCTGGAGCCGTGCAGCCAGCACTCGATGGAGCAGTCCTCCACTTCGCCCTCCGAGAGGGAGACGTTCGCGTGCGAGCAGATGTCGTTGATCGCGAACACCTCGCCCTCGGTGCGGACGACCGAGACCGGGGTGCCGTCGAGCTCGACCCGCTTGGGGGTGTCTTCCTCGAGCTCGCTCAGCCCACAGGCTCGTACGAAGTGGGGGGTCATGCTACGGACGCCTCCAGCTCGGCATCGATCTTGGTGAGGAGGCGCTCCTCGACGTCCGGCAGGCCGATCTGCTGGACCAGCTCGGCGAAGAAGCCGCGGACCACCAGGCGACGGGCCTCGTCGGCGGGGATGCCGCGGGCCATCAGGTAGAACAGCTGCTCGTCGTCGAAGCGGCCGGTCGCCGAGGCGTGGCCGGCGCCGACGATCTCGCCGGTCTCGATCTCCAGGTTCGGCACCGAGTCCACCCGCGCGCCGTCCGTGAGGACGAGGTTGCGGTTGAGCTCGTAGGTGTCCGTACCGGTGGCGGCGGCGCGGATGAGGACGTCGCCGATCCAGACGGCGTGCGCGTCCTGGCCCTGGAGGGCGCCCTTGTAGACGACGTTGGAGCGGCAGTTGGCCGCCTCGTGGTCGACGAAGAGGCGGTGCTCCTGGTGCTGGCCGTTGTCGGTGAAGTACAGGCCGTAGAACTCGGCCTCGCCACCGGGGGCTGCGTACGTCACGCGGGGGTTCAGCCGGACCAGGTCGCCGCCGAAGGTGACGACCACGGACTTGAAGGACGCGTCCCGGCCGACCAGGGCGTTGTGCTGGCCGGCGTGGACCGCGGTGTCGTCCCAGTCCTGGACGGAGACGACGGTGAGCTTCGCGCCGTCGCCGAGGAGGTAGTCGACGTTGGCGGCGAGCGTGGCGTCACCGGTGTGGTCGATGACGACGACGGCCTCGGCGAAGGCTCCGAGCTCGATGACCTGGTGACCGTAGGCGACCCCGCCCTCGCCGTGCACGGCGATGCGGATGGGCTCGCTGAGCACGGTCTCCTTGGGCACGGAGACCACGGACGCCTTCTCGAAGGAGCTGTACGCCTGCGCCGCGACCCGGTCGATGGGCGTGCCGGCCTTGCCGACGCGGGCGTCGTCGCGGTCCGCGGTCTCGACCGTCACGCCCTCGGGCGCGGTGATCTCGACCGAGACGCCGCCGGTGGCGGTGGCGGTGCCGTCGTGGAGGCCCTTCAGGCGCTCCAGCGGCGTGAAGCGCCACTCCTCCTCGCGGCCGTGCGGCACGGGGAAGTCCGCCACGTCGTAGGACGGCGGGGCGCTCATCCGGGTGGCGACGGTGGACTCGGCGGCCACCGCGATCGAGCCGGCGGTGGAGGACCCCGCCGGGATGTTCTGAGCCTCAGCCATGGCTGTCGTAGTGCTCGCTTTCTGGATCAAGAAGTTTGCTGCGGCGGGGGTGGGCCGGGTCCGTGGTCTCCGTGCCCAAGGAGACCACGGACGCCTTCTCGAAGGAGCTGTACGCCTGCGCCGCGACCCGGTCGATGGGCGTGCCGGCCTTGCCGACGCGGGCGTC
>NZ_NHSG01000127.1:0-18735 GCF_020024005.1 Streptomyces purpurogeneiscleroticus | reverse complement strand
GGCAGGGTGGGGGCGCCGGGCCGCGGCCCGGCGCCCCCACCCTGCCGCGGCCCGGTGTCCCGGGCGGCTCGGCGCCCGCGCCCCGGACCGGATGCCGGGAGAAGAAGCCGCGCCATGCCATGACTGCCTCCTCCGGTCGACGGTAGTCGGCCATGGCCCTCCGACGGGAGGGCGCACCGGGGCACGAACGGCGCGTTCCGCAACGCACGACACGCGCTCGGACGGAACCGTTCCCGACCGGTCCGGCCCGGCTCCGGAGTCTGTCACCGGCTGTCGGTTGGCAGTCAGCCACCGGCAGTACGGGTCGGAAGCGATCGGGTCACCGGAGAGTGCCCTACCAGGCCGCCGTCAGGCCGCCATCAGACCGCTTCGGCCTGGAACATCCAGTGGTGCTTCTCCAGGTCGGCGGTGAGCCCGATCAGGAGGTCCTGGGTGACGGGGTCGGGCTCGTCGGTGGCGTTGATGCGCTCCCGCATCCGCTCGATGACGGAGCCGAGCGCCCGTACGAGGGTGGCCACCGCGTCGTTGTCCTTGATCCAGCCGGCGTCGACGGCGCCGATTCCGCTCGTCTTGGCGACGGTCTCCGCGCGGCCGTCGGGGTTCACACCGATCGCGGAGGCCCGCTCGGCCACCGTGTCGGCGTGGCCGCGCACACTGGTGACGACATCATCGAGCTGCAGGTGAACGGAGCGGAAGCGCGGGCCGACGACGTTCCAGTGGACCTGCTTGGCGAGGAGCGACAGGTCGACGAGGTCCACCAGCGCGCCCTGCAGCGCGTCACCGACCGTCTTGCGGTCGCTCTCGGACAGCGTGCTGTTGACGACAGGCATGCATTTCCTCCCGCTTCAAAGCGAATGGTCCGTTTTGGCCATCGTACAAACGATGCCTCACCACAAGAAAAGTCGCAGTTCGGACGAGAGTCTTCGCAGCGCCCTCGGGCAACACGAAGACCCCGGCGGGCGAGTGCCCACCGGGGTCTTCCTCATGCCTGAAACCGTGCGGTCAGGCCGCTACGACATCCACGGCCTCCGCCGGCGCCTTGATCGTCACGCGCTCTTCGGGGACGCCCGTCAGCGAGGTGACGGACACGGGGTTGAACGTGGGGCGCACCGGCGTCGGCACCGGCTCGCTCGCGGCCGCGGAGCGGGCCAGCTCCGCGAGCGCCAGCTCGTCGCTGACCTCCCGCATGAGCTCGGACATCCGTACGTCCAGCGCATCACAAATCGCCGAGAGCAGCTCGGAGGAAGCCTCCTTCTGCCCCCTCTCGACCTCGGACAAATAGCCGAGCGACACCCGGGCGGAGGAGGAGACCTCGCGCAGGGTGCGGCCTTGACGCTGACGCTGTCGGCGCAGCACGTCACCCAGCAGGCGACGGAGCAGAATCATCGCTGGCTCCCTCCTCGGACCTCGGATCCGGATCCTTCTCGCCCCACCGTACCGCCTCGGGCCTCAGCCGTGCCGGGAGCGAGTTCGTGTTCACTCAGGGCTGTAAACATCAGATACCCCCGTGATGTTCCGTATCCTTTGCCCGCGCATTTTCTGTCAGTTCGCTCAACAGCAGGTCCACTACTGCGGTGACGCTGTCCCTGCGGATCCGGTCGCGATCCCCGTGCAACGTCAGCCGGCGCACTTTTCCTTCACCGTCGGGCCCGGTGACCGCGACGTAGACCGTGCCGACCGGCTGCCCGTCCTGCGGGTCGGGGCCGGCGACCCCTGTTGTGGCAATACCCCAGTCGGCGCCGAGCACGCGTCGTACACCCCGTGCCATTTGCCGGGCGACGTCGGCGTCCACCGCACCACGGGTGGCCAGAAGCGCGCCGTCCACACCCAGTACGAGGCTCTTCAGTTCGGTCGCGTACGCCGTGACCGAGCCCCGGAAGCACCGGGAGGCACCGGGAACCGCGGTGAGCACGCCCGCGACCAGGCCGCCGGTCAGCGATTCGGCCACGGCCAGCGTGTGCCCGCGCTCCGTCAACGCCGCCAGCGCCCGCGCAGCGCTCTCCTCGGCGCCGGAGGCAGCAGAAGGCCCGGCCGATGCCGCGAGGGCGTCAGCGCGCGTCTCAGAGCTTTCCTGGGACCCTTGCACAGCCTCCGCACCGCCACTCACGGCGTCGACCCCTGACCGGAAGGCTTCTCACCGGACCGCGCCCGGAGGGCCTCCCGCGACTTGGCCAGCCCGGCCCGGCGCAGTACGACGGCCTGCTTCACGTAGTCCAGGCCCGTGACGACGGTCAGCACCACGGCCACCGCCATCACCCACCAGCGCAGCGTGGCCAGCGGGCCGGTGAGCACGAGGACGTACATCCCGACCGCGGTCCCCTGGGCGAGCGTCTTCATCTTGCCGCCGCGGCTGGCCGGGATGACCGCGTGCCTGATCACCCAGAAGCGCATCAGCGTGATGCCGAGCTCCCGGAAGAGGATCACTCCCGTGACCCACCAGGGCAGGTCGCCCAGGATCGACAGGCAGATCAGCGCGGCGCCCATGATCGCCTTGTCCGCTATCGGGTCGGCGATCTTCCCGAAGTCGGTGACCAGGTCGTACGCGCGCGCCAGGTGGCCGTCGAACAGGTCGGTGATCATGGCGACGGCGAACGCGGCCCAGGCGAACGCGCGCCAAGCCGGGTCGTACCCGCCGCCGTGCATCAGGAGCAGCACGAAGACCGGTACCAGGACCAGCCGCAGCATCGTGAGGATGTTGGCGATGTTCCACAGCCCGGCCTGCCGCCGGACGGTCTTCGGCCGTCCGGCCCCGCCGGCGGCGGAAGCACCTGCGGCGGAAGCCGGGACTCCGGTCATCTGGCCGCCTCCTCGGGACAGCCGGCACCGTGCTCGGCGCCGAGCGGCAGCGGCTCCGCCACGAGGTCCACGCCCTCGGTCGCCACCACCTTTGCTTCGACCATACGACCCGGGACCAGGTCCTCGCCGGTCGTGAGGAAGGTGACGCCGTCGGTCTCCGGGGCCTGGTGCGCCGCGCGGCCGACCACGCCGTCCTCGTCGTCGACCCGGTCGACCAGCACGGAGACGGTCTCGCCCAGGCGCTCCTCGGCGCGCTGCGCGGTCAGCTCCTCGGCCAGCCGGGAGAGGTGCGCCAGGCGCTCGGCCACCAGATCGGGGTCGAGCTTGTTCTCGTAGCCGGCCGCCTCGGTGCCGTCCTCGTCGGAGTACCCGAAGACGCCGATGGCGTCGAGTCTCGCCTCGCTGATGAAGCGTTCCAGCTCGCCGAAGTCCTCCTCGGTCTCCCCGGGGAAGCCAACGATGAAGTTGGAGCGGGCACCGGCCTGCGGCGCCTTCGTACGGATCGTCGCCAGCAGGTCCAGGAACCGCTCGGTGTCCCCGAAGCGGCGCATGGCGCGCAGCACACCGGGAGCCGAGTGCTGGAAGGACAGGTCGAAGTACGGGGCGACCTTGTCGGTGCCGGTCAGGACGTCGATCAGCCCGGGGCGCATCTCGGCGGGCTGGAGGTAGCTGACCCGGATGCGCTCGATGCCGTCGACGGCGGCCAGCTCCGGCAGCAGCGTCTCCAGGAGACGGATGTCACCGAGGTCCTTGCCGTACGAGGTGTTGTTCTCGGAGACCAGCATGACCTCCTTCACACCCTGCTCGGCCAGCCAGCGGGTCTCGCCCAGCACGTCCGAGGGACGGCGCGAGATGAAGGAGCCGCGGAAGGACGGGATGGCGCAGAAGGAGCAGCGGCGGTCGCAGCCGGAGGCGAGCTTCACCGAGGCCACGGGGTTGTTCCCCAGGCGGCGGCGCAGCGGGGCGCGCGGCCCGGAGGCGGGCGCGACGCCCTCGGGCAGGTCCGTGGGGGCCGAGGCGAGTGCGTCACCGTGGCCGGGGAGTGCGACCCCGGCGCCCTGGCGCTCGGCAGGGCTGATCGGCAGCAGCTTGCGCCGGTCGCGCGGGGCGTGCGCCTCGACGTTGCCGCCGCTCAGGATGGTCTGGAGGCGGCCGGAGATGTCGGTGTAGTCGTCGAACCCGAGCACGCCGTCGGCCTCGGGCAGCGCCTCGGCCAGCTCCTTGCCGTACCGCTCGGCCATGCAGCCCACGGCCACCACGGCCTGGGTGCGGCCGTGGTCCTTCAGATCATTGGCTTCCAGGAGAGCGTCGACGGAGTCCTTCTTGGCGGCCTCGACGAAACCACAGGTGTTGACGACGGCGACATCGGCTTCGGCGGCTTCCTCGACGAGCTCCCAGCCGTCCGCTGCCAGGCGGCCTGCGAGCTCCTCCGAGTCCACCTCGTTACGGGCGCAGCCAAGAGTGACAAGGGCGACGGTACGGCGTTCGGGCATGGCGCCCAGCCTACTTCGTCCCGGACGTCCCCATGTCTGGGAGGGTTCCCCGCACCGCCCCGCGCCCCGGCACACGGCCGCCCGCCGCCCCTCCTGGAGGGGCGGCGGGCGTTTCCCCGGCGTTTCCCCGGAAGCCGGCGGGCGTGCGCTCAGCCGGCCTGCGGGTCGCCCGGGGTGTAGCTCAGGCGCTCCACGGAGCCCTTGTCGCCGATCTCCTTGACCTCCTTGCCGTTGACGTACAGCTGTACGGCTCCGGCGTTACCGAGGACCAGGTCGATCCGCTTCTTGTCGGTGAAGGTCTTGGACTCGCCCTTCTGGAGCAGGCCGTCCTCCAGGAGCTTGCCGTTGGCATCCTTTGCGGAGATCCAGCTCTGCCCGTCACGCGCGGTGATCTTGATGGTCACCTTGTCCTTCGGCAGGCCGGCGATGGCGCTGTCGGAGGGGTCGGGCTTGGGGTCGGCGGGCTTGGTCTTGGTCGGGGACGGCTTCACGGTCGGGCTCTCGCCGACATGGCCGTCGGCGACGGACGCCTCCTGGCCCTTGCCGCCGTCGCTGAACAGCGTGAAGCCGACGAAACCGATCACGGCGACGATCGCGGCGACCATCGCGGCCGTCCAGTTCGGACGCCGCCGCTCGGGACGCATGCGTTCCGCTTCGAAGAGCGGCGCCGCCGGGGTCGGCGCGGGCCGGCCGCCGTGCTCGGCATCGAACTGGGCGATCAACGGGGCCGGATCCAGCCCCACGGCACGTGCGAGTGTTCGAATGTGACCACGGGCGTACACGTCCCCGCCGCAACGCGAGAAATCTTCCTGCTCGATCGCGTGCACGATGGGGATGCGCACCCGCGTGGTCGTACTGATCTCGTCGACGGTCAGTCCGGCGTCGACGCGGGCCTTCTGGAGGACACGACCGACGGAAGGCCGGTCGTCTTCAGGGGAGTTGCCGATGGACACGGGGGCGCCTTTCGAGCGTGTAGCCACCTGCTGGATGTTCAGTCTAGGGGTGTACCGAAAGGGTCGGGCAAGCGGGAGAGCGGACTTTGTACGCCATCGGAAGGCCCCCCGGTGCGCACCGGGAGCCCGACGGCCGCGCGTCGTTCCGTCTCTTCCATCAACTTGACGTATCGGCAGAAGAAACGGTTGCTTGCGATCTCTTTCGAGTGACCTGTCAGTGAGCCTCCCCCCGAATCACGGCAAGCACTCCTTCCAGATCCTCCGGCTTCACCAGAACATCGCGCGCCTTGGAACCCTCGCTGGGCCCCACGATGTCCCGCGACTCCATCAGGTCCATCAGCCGCCCGGCCTTCGCGAACCCCACCCGCAGCTTGCGCTGCAGCATCGACGTGGACCCGAACTGCGTGGAGACGACCAGCTCGGCGGCCTGGCACAGCAGGTCCAGGTCGTCGCCGATGTCCTCGTCGATCTCCTTCTTCTTGCTCTGCCCGACCGTGACGTCGTCCCGGAAGACCGGGGCCATCTGCTCCTTGCAGTGCTTGACCACCGCCGCGACCTCCGCCTCCTGCACGAAGGCGCCCTGCATACGGGTCGGCTTGCTCGCACCCATCGGCAGGAACAGGCTGTCACCCTTTCCGATGAGCTTCTCCGCGCCCGGCTGGTCCAGGATGACCCGGCTGTCGGCCAGCGAGGACGTCGCGAAGGCGAGCCGCGAGGGCACGTTCGCCTTGATCAGGCCCGTGACCACGTCGACCGACGGGCGCTGCGTCGCCAGCACCAGGTGGATGCCGGCCGCGCGCGCCAGCTGGGTGATCCGGACGATGGAGTCCTCCACGTCCCGCGGCGCGACCATCATCAGGTCCGCCAGCTCGTCCACGATCACCAGCAGATACGGATACGGCGACAGCTCGCGCTCGCTACCCTCGGGGGCCTGCGCCTTGCCGCTGCGCACCGCCTCATTGAAGTCGTCGATGTGCCGGTACCCGTAGGCCGCGAGGTCGTCGTAACGGAGGTCCATCTCGCGCACCACCCACTGCAGCGCCTCGGCGGCGCGCTTGGGGTTGGTGATGATCGGTGTGATCAGGTGCGGGATGCCTTCGTACGCGGTCAGCTCGACCCGCTTGGGGTCGATCAGCACCATCCGTACGTCCTCCGGCGTGGCCCTGGCCATGACCGAGGTGATCAGGCAGTTGATGCAGGAGGACTTGCCGGAGCCGGTGGCGCCCGCGACCAGGACGTGCGGCATCTTCGCCAGGTTCGCCGAGACGTAGCCGCCCTCGACGTCCTTGCCGAGCCCGACCACCATCGGGTGGTCGTCGCCCACCGCGGCCGCCGAGCGCAGCACGTCCCCGAGGTTGACCATCTCGCGGTCGCTGTTGGGGATCTCGATGCCGACCGCGGACTTGCCCGGGATCGGGTTGATGATCCGCACGTCCGGGCTGGCCACCGCGTACGCGATGTTCTTCGCCAGCGCGGTGATCTTCTCGACCTTCACGCCCGGACCGAGCTCGATCTCGTACCGGGTGACCGTCGGCCCCCGGGTGAAGCCGGTGACCGCGGCGTCGACCTTGAACTCCTGGAACACCTTCGACAGCGACTCCACCACCGCGTCGTTGGCCGCGCTGCGCGTCTTGCCGGGCCCACCGCGCTCCATCAGGTCCAGCGAGGGCAGCGCATACGTGATGTCACCGGCCAGCTGGAGCTGCTCGGCGCGCGGCGGCAGGTCGGAGACGGGCTCCGGCGCGCGCTTGGTGAAGTCGGGGACCGACGAGGTGCTCTCCGGGGCAGCGGCGGGCGGCTCGGCGCCGCGCGCGGGCGGTACGGACGAGCCCTGGAAGCCCGTACCGCTGTCCTCGTGGTCGCCGCGGTCGCCCTTGATGCCACTGCTGATGTCGGCCACCAGGGCCGAGGGCTGGATGCCGTGCAGCACCGCGCCGTCCAGGTTGGCGGCGTATCCGGCGGCCACGTCCACCGCGTCCTTGGACCGCGCGGGCTCCCACTCGGCGGCCGGTTCCGCGGCCGGCTCAGCGGCCGTACGGCGCGATGTGCGGCGCTTGGCGAGTGCGGCCTCCTCCGCGGCCTCCGGGGACGTCTCCAGCTCCTCGGAGCGGCTCCGGCGGCCCTTGCGGGCCGGCTGCTCGCGCGGCTCGCCGGCGAAGGCGTCGGCGTCCGGCTCGTACGTCTCCAGGAGGCCCAGCCGCATGCCGAGCGCGCGGAACCGCCGCGGAATGGCCGTGACCGGCGTCGCGGTGACCACCAGCAGGCCGAAGACGGTCACCAGCACCAGCAGTGCCACCGACAGGGTCTGCCCGACCATGAAGAGCAGCGGTTTGGACACGGCCCAGCCGAGGTACCCGCCGGCGTCCCGCACCCCCGCCACATCGTCCTGGTCCGGCGAGCCGCAGGCGATCGCGACCTGCCCGAGCACGCCGACCACCAGCGCCGACAGCCCGATGACGATCCGCCCGTTCGCCTCCGGCTGTTCGGGGCGGAAGAAGACCCGGGCGGCGATGCCGCCCACCAGTATCGGTACGAGCAGGTCCAGCCGGCCGAACGCGCCGGTCACCAGCAGCTCGACGACATCACCGACCGGGCCGTTGAGATTGGCCCAGGTGCCCGCCGCGATGACCAGGCCGAGGCCGAGCAGGGCCAGCGCCAGGCCGTCCTTGCGGTGGGCCGGGTCGAGATTCTTCGCGCTGCGCCCCATGCCCCGGAAGAGCCAGCCGACAGTGTGCGCGAGGCCCAGCCAGAGGGCGCGCACCGCGCGGTAGATGCCCCCGGTCGGCGACGGCGCGGGCTTCTTCGCCACCGCCTTCTTCGCGGGGGCCTTCTTCGCGGCCGCTGCCTTCTTGGGCGGTGCCTTCTTGGCGGCGGGCGGCTTCGCCGCGGTCTTCTTGGCGGCGCCCCCGGGGCGCCCGGCGCGCTGCTTCGAGGGGCCCGCCGTGCTCTGGGAACCCTTGCCGGACGTACGTGAGGCCATGGTGACGAGGTTACAGGCGACGACCCGGGGTGACACGGGCGCTCGGGCCTTCACCCGTTCGTGTCGTAACCAACGCGCCATATGGGCGGTTGGCCCGCACCGGGCCCAACACCCGGGACTGCGCCGGGAGCTGCTGCCGGGTCAGCTCCGCTGCCGGGCGGCGCCGGCGCCGAACACCCGGCGCCGCGCCGTCAGCTCTGCGACGGTACGGACGGCGTGTCGCTGTTGCCCGCGCCCGGCTCCAGGGCGTCCAGCGCGCGGCGCAGTCCGGTCAGCTTCCGCTCCAGATGTGCGGCCGTCGCCACGGCGGCGGCGTCCGCCGACTCGTCCAGCTGTTTGGACAGCGCCTCGGCCTGCTCCTCGACGGCCGCCAGCCGCGCGGAGAGCTCGGCGAGCAGCCCCGCCGCCTCCTTGGCTTCCTCGTCGTCGGCCGACTGGCCGCCCTCCAGCTGCAGCCGCAGCAGCGACGCCTGCTCCCGCAGCTTGACGTTCTTCATGTACAGCTCGACGAAGACCGAGACCTTGGCGCGCAGCACCCAGGGGTCGAACGGCTTGGAGATGTAGTCCACCGCACCCGCCGCGTAGCCGCGGAAGGTGTGGTGCGGGCCGTGGTTGATCGCCGTGAGGAAGATGATCGGGATGTCCCGCGTCCGCTCACGCCGCTTGATGTGTGCCGCGGTCTCGAACCCGTCCATCCCCGGCATCTGCACATCGAGCAGAATCACCGCGAAATCGTCGGTGAGCAGCGCCTTGAGCGCTTCCTCCCCGGACGATGCCCGCACCAGCGTCTGATCGAGCGCGGAGAGGATCGCCTCCAGCGCCAGCAGATTCTCCGGCCGGTCATCGACCAGGAGGATCTTGGCCTTCTGCACCATGGCCCGTCCTCCTCGCCCCGGCACTCCACCGGACGCCGCCCCAGGGGACGGCTCCGTCATGCCGCCCGTACTTGTGCCGGTCATGGTAGCCGCACCCCGCCTGTCGCCACACCCTGTCACCGCTATGTCACCGTGCACGTAGCAGAAACGCAGCGGGAGACCAGAAGGTTCCCCGAATACCGTGCTCCCACACGTGCACGACCACAGGGAGTCAGCATATGGGCGGAGGCGCGGCCTCTCCGTGCACGCCCCGTCACTCCGCGCGCATCCATTGCTGCATGACCGAGAGCAGATGATCGGTGTCCACCGGCTTCGTCACGTAGTCGGAAGCCCCGGACTCGATGCTCTTCTCCCGGTCGCCCTTCATGGCCTTGGCCGTCAGGGCGATGATCGGCAGCCCGGCGAACTGCGGCATCCGGCGGATCGCCGCGGTCGTGGCGTAACCGTCCATCTCCGGCATCATGATGTCCATCAGCACCACTGTCACATCATCGTGCTGTTCCAGCACCTCGATGCCCTCACGGCCGTTCTCCGCGTACAGCACCGACAGGCCGTGCTGCTCCAGGACGCTGGTGAGCGCGAAGACGTTGCGGATGTCGTCGTCGACGATCAGCACCTTCTCGCCGTGGAAACCGCCGCTCTCGGAGGACGGCGCCACCAGATCCTGTCCGCTGCCCAGCCACGGCTCGTCCGCGGACTGCGGCGGCTGCGCGACGGTCGGCCCGCCGGGCAGCGCGGGCCGCGGCGCCGCGCCCGAAATGCCGCGCCGGCGACGGCGGTTGAGGCCCGAGATCGCGGCGTCCGGAGTGGTCGCCGCCTCCTCCGCAGCGCGGTGCGCCGCCGCCTCCTGCTCGGCGATCTCCGCGTCGTGCGCCTCCGCGTCCATCGCGAAGCCGCCCGCGACCAGCTGGGGGTAGCCCTGCGGCGGCAGCCCGCCCGGGTTGTACGGGAGGTACAGCGTGAAGGTCGAGCCGCGGCCCGGCTCACTGGCCGCGTGGATCTCGCCGCCCAGGAGCCGCGCGATCTCGCGGCTGATGGACAGGCCCAGGCCCGTACCGCCGTACTTCCGGCTCGTCGTGCCGTCCGCCTGCTTGAACGCCTCGAAGATCACTCGCATCTTGCTGGACGCGATGCCGATACCGGTGTCCGTCACCGAGAAGGCGATCATGTCGGCGTCCGCGTCGCGCAGCGCGCCGTGCTCCAGGAGCTGCTCGCGGATGGCCATGGGGACGTCCGCGCCGGCCGGCCTGATGACCAGCTCCACCGCTCCGGAGTCGGTGAACTTCACCGCATTGGAGAGCAGGTTGCGCAGCACCTGAAGGAGGCGCTGTTCATCGGTGTGCAGCGTCGCGGGCAGCTCCGGGGAGACCCGTACCGAGAAGTCCAGGCCCTTCTCCGCGGTCAGCGGCCGGAACGTCGCCTCGACGTAGTCCACCAGCTGCACCAGCGCGATCCGGGTCGGGCTGACGTCCATCTTGCCCGCCTCGACCTTCGACAGGTCCAGGATGTCGTTGATCAGCTGGAGCAGGTCCGAGCCCGCGCCGTGGATCGTCTCGGCGAACTCCACCTGCTTCGGCGAGAGATTGCCCTCGGCGTTGTCGGCCAGCAACTTGGCGAGAATCAGCAGGGAGTTGAGCGGCGTACGCAGCTCGTGCGACATGTTCGCGAGGAACTCGCTCTTGTACCGCATCGAGACCGCGAGCTGCTCGGCGCGCTCCTCCAGGACCTGCCGCGCCTCCTCGATCTCGGTGTTCTTCACCTCGATGTCGCGGTTCTGCTTGCGCAGCTGCTCCGCCTTCTCCTCCAGCTCGGAGTTGGACAGCTCCAACGCGCGCTGCCGGCTCTCCAGCTCCGCCGAGCGCTCCTTGAGCTGCTCGGTCAGCTCCTGGGACTGGCTCAGCAGGATCTCGGTCTTGGTGTTGACCGAGATCGTGTTGACGCTGGTCGCGATCATTTCCGCGATCTGGCTGAGGAAGTCCTTCTGGATCTGCGTGAACGGCTGGAACGACGCCAGCTCGATGACGCCCAGCACCTTGTCCTCGAAGAGCACGGGCAGCACGATCACGTTGGCGGGCGGCGCCTCGCCCAGTCCGGAGGAGATCTTCAGGTATCCCGCCGGCACGTTCTCCACCAGGATGGTGCGCTTCTCCTCCGCCGCGGTGCCGATGAGCGTCTCGCCCGGAACGAAGGTGGTGGGCATTGCACCCATCGAATAGCCGTACGAGCCCGTCAGGCGCAGCTCGTAGTCGCCCGCCTCGCCGCCGTCCGCGCCGATCTCCTGGTTGTCGTCGGCCGACGTCGCGAGGAAGAACGCGCCGTGCTGCGCGGAGACCGCGGGCGACAGCTCGCTCATGATGAGCTTCGCGACGTCCTTGAGGTCGCGGCGGCCCTGCATCAGGCCGGAGATCCGGGCGAGGTTGCCCTTCAGCCAGTCCTGCTCCTCGTTGGCGAGTGTGGTCTCGCGGAGCGTGGCGATCATCGTGTTGACGTTGTCCTGAAGCTCCAGGATCTCGCCGGCCGCGTCCACGTCGATGCGGACGTTGTGGTCGCCGAGGGTCACCGCCGCGGCGACGGCGGCGATCGCACGCACCTGACGGGTGAGGTTCCCCGCCATCTCGTTCACCGATTCGGTCAGGTCCTTCCAGGTACCGGCAACACCGCGCACCTGCGCCTGACCGCCCAGCTGGCCTTCCGTACCCACCTCACGGGCCACCCGGGTGACCTGCTCGGCGAAGGACGACAGCTGGTCGACCATCGTGTTGATCGTCGTCTTCAGCTCCAGGATCTCGCCCCGGGCGTCGATGTCGATCTTCTTGGTCAGATCACCCTTCGCGATGGCCGTCGTGACCATCGCGATGTTCCGCACCTGTCCGGTCAGGTTGGACGCCATGGAGTTCACCGACTCCGTGAGGTCCTTCCACGTACCGGCGACACCCGGCACCCGGGCCTGACCGCCCAGGATCCCGTCGGTGCCCACCTCACGGGCGACTCGCGTCACCTCGTCGGCGAACGACGACAGGGTCGTCACCATCGTGTTCACCGTGTCGGCCAGCGTCGCGACCTCGCCACGCGCCTCGACCGTGACCTTCTTGGTCAGATCGCCGTTGGCGACCGCCGTGGCGACCTGGGAGATGTTCCGCACCTGGCTGGTCAGGTTGTTGGCCATCAGGTTGACGTTGTCGCTGAGGTCCTTCCAGATGCCGGTGACGTCCCGCACCCGGGCCTGGCCGCCCAGCTGGCCCTCCGTACCCACCTCACGGGCGACCCGCGTCACCTGCTCGGCGAAGTCGGAGAGCTGGTCGACCATGGTGTTCACGGTCGTCACCAGTTCGAGGATCTCGCCCTTGGCGTCGACAGTGATCTTCTTGGACAGGTCGCCGCGGGCCACCGCGGTCGTCACCTCGGCGATGTTGCGCACCTGAGAGGTCAGGTTGTTCGCCATGCCGTTCACGGACTGGGTGAGGTCCTTCCAGGTGCCGCTCACCCCCTGGACCTCGGCCTGGCCGCCCAGGATGCCCTCGGTACCCACCTCGCGGGCCACCCGGGTCACCTGCTCGGCGAAGGAGGACAGCTGGTCCACCATCGTGTTCAGCGTGTTCTTGAGCTCCAGGATCTCGCCGCGGGCGTCCACGTCGATCTTCTGGGAGAGGTCACCGCGGGCCACCGCGGTCGCGACCTGGGCGATGTTCCGGACCTGAGCGGTCAGGTTGCCCGCCATACCGTTCACCGAATCGGTCAGGTCGCGCCACACACCGGCCACGCCCGGCACCTGAGCCTGACCGCCCAGCCGGCCGTCCGTACCCACCTCGCGGGCGACTCTCGTCACCTGCTCCGCGAACGCCGAGAGCTGGTCGACCATCGTGTTGATGGTGTTCTTCAGCTCCAGGATCTCGCCGCGTGCGTCGACGTCGATCTTCTGCGACAGATCACCCCGGGCGACCGCCGTCGTCACCTGCGCGATCTGCCGCACCTGGGATGTGAGGTTCCCCGCCATGAAGTTGACGGAGTCGGTCAGTTCCTTCCACGTACCGCTCACGCCCGGAACCTGGGCCTGACCGCCCAGGCGGCCCTCCGTACCCACGTCCCTGGCCATCCGCGTGACCTGGTCGGCGAACGAGGACAGCTGGTCCACCATCGTGTTCACGGTGTTCTTCAGCTGGAGCATCTCGCCGGAGACGTCGACGGTGACCTTCTGCGACAGATCACCGTTGGCCACCGCCGTCGTGACCTGCGCAATGTTCCGGACCTGGCCGGTGAGGTTCCGGAAGGCCGTGTTCACCGAGTCGGTGAGGTCCTTCCACGTGCCGGCCGCGCCCGGCACCTGCGCCTGACCGCCCAGCTCACCCTCGACACCGATCTCCCGGGCCACCCGCGTGACCTCGGCACCGAAGGAGGACAGCTGGTCCACCATCGTGTTCACGGTGTTCTTCAGCTCCAGCATCTCGCCGGAGACGTCGACCGTGACCTTCTGCGACAGATCACCATTGGCCACCGCCGTCGTGACCTGCGCAATGTCCCGCACCTGACCGGTGAGGTTCCGGAACGCGTTGTTCACCGAGTCGGTGAGGTCCTTCCACGTGCCGGCCGCGCCCGGCACCTGCGCCTGACCACCCAGCTGGCCCTCGGCGCCGACCTCGTTCGCCACTCGCGTGACCTCGGAGGCGAAGGACGAGAGCTGGTCCACCATCGTGTTGACGGTGTTCTTCAGCTCCAGCATCTCGCCCGCGACGTGGACGGTGACCTTTCGGGAGAGGTCACCCTTGGCCACCGCGGTCGTGACGAGAGCAATGTCACGTACCTGAGCGGTGAGCCGTGAGGCCATCGTGTTGACCGAATCCGTGAGGTCCTTCCACGAACCGGACATTCCGCGGACCCGGGCCTGGCCGCCGAGCTTGCCCTCGGTACCGACCTCACTGGCGACCCTCGTCACCTCGTCGGTGAACGCCGACAGCTGGTCCACCAGCCCGTTCACCGTGCGGCCGACCTTCAGGAACTCGCCCCGCAGCGGGTGCGCCGTCGTCCCGTCACTGCTCCGCGTCCGCAGGTCCATGCGCTGTTCGAGGTCACCCTCGGACACCGCGGACAGCACCCGGCCCACCTCGGAGACCGGCCGTACGAGGTCGTCCACGAGCGCGTTGGACGCGTCGATCGCGGCCGCCCAGGAGCCCTCACAGGCCCCCACTTCCAGGCGCTCTGTGAGCTTTCCCTCACGTCCCACGACCCTCCGCACCCGGGCCAGCTCGCCCGTGAGGTGCAGATTGCGGTCGGCGACCTCGTTGAAGACGGCCGCCACCTCCGCCATGATCCCGTCGCCGGAGACGGTCAGCCGCTTGCGGAAGTTCCCGTCCCGCATCGACACGAGAGCGGACAGCAGGCGGTTCAGCGCCGCCGTGTCCACCTCTGTCGTCCCGTTGTTGCGGGAGCGTCCGCCTTTCGCGCGCGTGCTTGCACCCCGCGCCGCTCCGCCAGACTCCACCGTGTCCCTCCCGCAGGGTCGACCGTTCTACCCGGGCCTTCTCTTGAAGCCTTCCCAGTGTTTCACCATGGCCCAACCAGGCCATAACAGTTCGGCAGCATCGCATACCGTCCGTGGCGAGCCCGGGGCGGGAAACACACGTGACCGGCATCCATATGGGCGTCGAAGGTAAGTACCCTGGGCTCCGGCTGTCCACCCGCACGGCCGGTGCGGTGGCGCGAGCACGACGGGCATTCGGAGGGGCGCCGCGAATATGGGGGAGCAGATCACCGACACACGCATGAGGAGACCAGTGATCACCGCGCGGGCCGCTGCCACCTTCGAGCCGGTAGGGCGCTCGGTCGCCACGGCGCGGGCTTTCGTGCGCGACACCCTCCAGGGCTGGGGCCACGGCGACATCATCGACGACGCCGTCGTCCTCACCAGCGAGCTGGTCACCAACGCCGTCGTACACGCCGGCACCGCCGCCGACGTGCTCTGCCTCCGTACCGACACCGGCGTCCGCATCGAGGTCGCCGACCGCTATCCGGAGCGCGAGGTGCCCGTACAGAGCTCCGGACAGGCGCTCGCCCACCCCGACCGCGAGGGCGGCCGCGGACTGCTGCTGTGCGGCGCCCTGGCCACCCGCTGGGGCGTGGAGTACACCCCCTCCCAGAAGCACGTCTGGTTCCAGCTCGACCTGCCCGAGCGCCCCGCCGGCACCCGGTCCGCCGGCCCCGCGCTCCCCGTGGACGCGCTCCCCGTCGCCGAGCACCGGGTCCGCGTCGCCGTCGTCCAGATCGACCGCGGCGGCTGCATCAGCTCCTGGAACGAGGACGCGCAGGAACTCTTCGCCTATGCGCCCGAACAGGTGATCGGCAAGCCCCTCACCGACTTCGCGGCCTGGCCGCACACCCCCGGTACGGGCACCGGCATCGCCGAGGCCCTCCAGCTCTCCCGCTGGGAGGGCAGCTACGGCATAAGGGGCGCCGACGGCCGCGTCGTCCCCGTGTACGCCTCGCACCTACGGGTGCGCGACGCCGACGGCGAGCCCTCCACGGTCTGCCTCCTCGTCCGCGACCACGAGCGCGCCGTCCTCGCGAGCCCTCCGCGCACCCCGTCGGACTCCTCCGCCCAGCAGTCCGAGGGCCACGGCCCCGCCGACCCGTTCGAAGTCTTCATCGGCTCCCCCGCCCCCGACGACCTCGACGGACTCCTGCAGCGCACGGTCGAACGCGCCCGCGACATGCTCGACGGCGACGCCGCGTACCTCCTCCTGGCCACCGACGACGAGACCGAGCTGGAGGTCCGCGCCTCCACGGGGCTGCCCTCCGCCCGCCAGCGCTTCGCACGCGTCCCTGTGGAGGCCGGCAGCGGCCGCTACGGCTCGGCCCGCATGCCGGCCGTCCACGAGGACCTGACGGCCGTACAGGGCGCCGTACCGCTGCTCTCCGGTACGGGCATGCGCTCGGTCGTCACGGTCCCGCTCAAGGTCGAGGGCCGCCTCACCGGCTCCCTCGGCGTCGCCGCCGAGACCCCCAGCCGCTATACGAACGAAGAAGCGCTGCGCCTCCAGTTCGCCGCCGACCGCATCGCACTCGCCGTCGAACGCGCCCGCCTCACCGAACTGGAAAAGCTCCGCCGCGGCTCGCTCTCCTTCCTGGTCGAGGCGTCCGACCTGCTCGCCGGCACCCTGGACCGCAATCAGACGCTGGCCCTCATGGCCCAGATGACGGTCCCCACGCTCGCCACCTGGTGCGCCGTGTACACCGTCGCGGACCAGACGTCCGAGCCCGAACTCTCCTTCGTGCTGCACGAGGACGAGGACCGCATCGACGGCCTCAAGACCCTGCTGCAGAAAGTCCCGCCGCCGGAGCCGGTGCCCACCCCCGGGGCCCGCGTATGGAGCGCCCCGGGAGACGCGGCCCACGACGCCGCCCTGCGGACCTCGTTGCGCAGCCTCGGACTGGGCGCCTCCGCACGGCCCTCCAGCGGCCCCGGCGCCACGCTGGCCACCGCCTCGGCCGTCGGCGGCGAGACCGTCGTCCTGCCGCTCGTCGCCCGTAACCGCGTCATCGGCATGCTCACCCTCGGCAAGCCCACCGAGGAGCACTTCCGCCAGGAGATCCTCGAACTCGCCGAGGACCTCTCCCGAAGGGCCGCGCTCGCCCTGGACAACGCGCGCCTGTACTCGGAGCGCACGGCAATCAGCCAGTCCCTCCAGCGCAGCCTGCTCCCGCCCGAACTCCCGGACGTACCCGGCGTCGAGGTCGAGGTCATCTACCGCGCCGCGGGCGAGGGCAACGAGGTCGGCGGCGACTTCTACGACCTCTTCCCCATCCGCGACGGCGCGTACGGCTTCGCCATCGGCGACGTCTGCGGTACGGGCCCGGAGGCCGCGGCCGTCACGGGCCTCGCCCGGCACGCGCTGCGGCTGCTCGCCCGTGAGGGCTTCGGCGGCCCCGCCGTCCTGGAGCGCCTCAACGCCGCGATCCTCGACGAGGGCGCGCGCAGCCGCTTCCTCACGCTCCTCTACGGCGAACTGTGGCCCCAGCGCGACGGCAGCGCCGTACTGAAGGTCGTCTGCGCGGGCCATCCGCTGCCCCTGCGGCTGCGCCAGGACGGCACGGTCGAACCCGCCGCCGAACCGCAGCCGCTGCTGGGCGTCATGGACGACCTGGAGCTGTACGCCCAGACGGTCACCCTCGACCCCGGCGACGTCCTGCTCTGCGTCACCGACGGCGTCACGGAGCGCCGCGAGGGCACGCGCATGCTCGGAGACGACGGTCTGGCCGACGTCCTGACGACCTGTACGGGCCTCACGGCCGGCGCGGTCGCCGCGCGCATCCTGCGCGCCGTGGAGCGCTTCGCCGCCGAGCCCGCCTCGGACGACATGGCCATCCTCGCCATGCGGGTGCCGCAGGCGGTGCACGAGAGCGTGGCGCTGTAAGACGTGCTGTAAAGACTTCGGGGCCTGGGGCATCGCCTCAGGCCCCAACTATTCGTCCCCATGCAAAAAAGGCCCCCGCCTGATGGCGGGGGCCTTTTCTTCAGAGCCCCAATACGGAATCGAACCGTAGACCTTCTCCTTACCATGGAGACGCTCTGCCGACTGAGCTATTGGGGCGCGCCGACGGGAATAACTATACCTGACTCCGAGCCGTGGTTCGAACCACCTGCCGACCAGGTCAGCCACGCACTCCCGGTAAATCGGAATTACCCGACAGCGCTCCCGCCCGCATTACTGCAGTTACTCCCGCCGCGGTCAGAACGCCGGCTGGAGAAGCCCGCCGAGCGCATTGCACGCGCTCACGACGCGCTGCAATTCACGGCGGGTCAGCGTCCCCGTGACGGGCAGCGCCAGCGTCTCGTCGCACGCCCGCTCCGTCTGCGGCAGCAGCAGGTCCCGCCGGTAGGCAGGCATCCGGTACACCGGCACCGGCACGGGCACCCGGCAGGGCACGCCCTTGGCCCGCAGCGTCCGCGCGAAGGCGTCGCGGTCCGGCCGGCCATTGCCCGGGACCCGGACCACGTACTGCTCGTACGTGTGCGGCGCCCGCTCCGTGGGCGTCACGACGCCCCGCAGACGCCCGTCGAAGTACGTCGCGTACGCCCGCCGCTGCTCGGCGCCACCGGGGGCCGCGCCGGGCTCCTCGGCGCCGTGCACCAGCAGCCCGTGGCGCGCGCCCAGCTCCTGCAGCCTGGCCATGTCGGCCTGCTGTCCGAAGCGGTGCACGGCGATGACGGCGGCGGTCCTGGAGGTCAGCACGTCCGCCACGGCGGCCGGGTCGATGCAGTAGGTGTCCGGGTCGATGTCGGCGAAGACCGGTGCGGCTCCGGCGCGCACGACGGCCTCGGTGACCTCGGCGTTGCCGAACGCCGGCACCACGACCTCGTCGCCGATGCCGATACCGGCCGACTCAAGCGTTCCACTTGTCCCCATGCCTCCGGATGCTGGCGGCCGAACGTGAACGGCAGGTGACGCGCTGCACTGCAATTGCCGAACAAAAAAGCTCCGGTCCCTGAACCAGAAGGTTCAGGGACCGGAGCTGAAGAATTGTTCGGCGGCGTCCTACTCTCCCACAGGGTCCCCCCTGCAGTACCATCGGCGCTGAAAGGCTTAGCTTCCGGGTTCGAAATGTAACCGGGCGTTTCCCTAACGCTATGACCACCGAAACACTAT
>NZ_NHSG01000126.1:0-18630 GCF_020024005.1 Streptomyces purpurogeneiscleroticus | reverse complement strand
CCCCCCGGAAGCCCGAGTCCCGCGTCGCCATGGTCCGCCGCGCCCGCCGGATGAACCGCGAGCTCGCCGAGGTGTATCCGTACGCCCACCCCGAGCTGGACTTCCGTAACTCCTTCGAGCTGCTGGTCGCCACGGTCCTGTCGGCCCAGACCACCGACCTGCGGGTCAACCAGACCACTCCGGCCCTCTTCGCCGCGTATCCGACGCCCGAGGACATGGCCGCCGCCGACCCCGAGGCGCTGGAGGAGCTGATCCGTCCGACCGGCTTCTTCCGGGCGAAGGCGAGGTCGCTGCTCGGCCTCTCGGTCGCGCTGCGCGACCGGTTCGGCGGCGAGGTGCCGGGCCGGCTGGAGGACCTGGTGACCCTGCCGGGCGTCGGCCGCAAGACCGCCAACGTCGTGCTCGGCAACGCCTTCGGCGTTCCGGGGCTCACGGTCGACACGCACTTCGGGCGGCTGGTCCGCCGCTTCGGCTGGACCGCCCAGGAGGACCCGGAGAAGGTCGAGGCGGAGATCGCCGAGATCTTCCCGAAGAGCGAGTGGACGATGCTCTCGCACCGTCTGATCTTCCACGGCCGCCGCGTCTGCCACTCCCGCAAGCCCGCCTGCGGCGCGTGCCCCATCGCGCCGCTGTGCCCGTCGTACGGCGAGGGCGAGACGGACCCGGAGAAGGCCAGGAAGCTGCTCAAGTACGAGATGGGCGGCAAGCCGGGACAGCGGCTGCGGCCCCCGGCCGGCTATCCCGGCGAGCCCGCGCCTCCGTTGGGGGCCGGATGACACGCGGATGACACCAGGACGGCCCCGGGGCCGGTACGTCGGTGACCATCACCCGGTACGTCGGTGACCATCGCAAAGAGGGCCTGAGGGGGCGCGTATGACGAGAGCACAGGAGACGGCGCAGGGGATGTGCGGCCAGGACGCGTACGGACAGCAGACGGACGGACAGGGGGCGTACGGAGCCCGGGCGGCCGGCACGGGGGCGGCCGCCCGGGACATCCGGGTCACCACCGACGGCCTGCCGGAGTGGCTGCGCCCGGTGGCCGACGCGGCGGCGACGGTCCGGCCGCAGCAGCTGAGCCGCTTTCTGCCGCCCGCGACCGGCGGCCGGCAGTCCGCCGTGCTGATCCTCTTCGGGGAGGGTGCCCGCGGCCCGGAGCTGCTCCTCATGGAGCGTGCCGGGACGCTGCGCTCGCACGCGGGCCAGCCGTCCTTCCCCGGCGGCTCGCTGGACCCGGAGGACGGCGATCCGGAGGGTGACGGTCCGCTGCGGGCCGCGCTGCGCGAGGCGTGGGAGGAGACCGGCCTGGACCCGTCCGGTGTGCAGCTCTTCGGTGTCCTGCCCCGGCTCTACATCCCGGTCAGCGGCTTCGTGGTGACGCCGGTGCTCGGCTGGTGGCGCGAGCCCAGCCCGGTCGGCGCGGTCGACCAGGCCGAGACGGCCCGGGTGTTCACGGTCCCCGTGGCCGATCTCACGGACCCGGCGCACCGCGTGACGACCCGCCATCCGAGTGGCCACGTCGGCCCGGCCTTCACCGTCGAGGGGGCGCTGGTCTGGGGTTTCACGGCCGGTCTCATCGACCGCATCCTGCATTACGCGGGGTGGGAAGTGCCCTGGGACCGGGACAAGCAGGTCCCGCTCGACTGGCGCTCGTGAGACGGTGGCGGGCGTGAACGTCCTGGACATCCTGCTGTTGGTCGCCGCCGTGTGGTTCGCGGTCGTCGGTTATCGCCAAGGTTTCGTCGTCGGCATCCTGTCCGTGATCGGGTTCCTCGGCGGCGGTCTGATCGCGGTCCTTCTGTTGCCCGTGATCTGGAACGAAGTGACCGATGACGCCACACCGGGCTCCTTCGCCGCCATCGCGGCGGTCGCCATCGTGATCGTGTGCGCCTCGGTGGGACAGGCGCTCACCACCCACCTGGGCAACAAGCTCCGGCGGTACATCACCTGGTCACCGGCGCGCGCCCTGGACGCGACGGGCGGCGCGCTGGTGAACGTCGTGGCGATGCTGCTGGTGGCCTGGCTGATCGGGTCGGCCCTGGCGGGCACGTCCCTGCCGACGCTGGGCAAGGAGGTACGCAACTCCAAGGTGCTGCTCGGCGTGTCCCGGGTGATCCCGGCGCAGGCCGACACCTGGTTCGCCGACTTCTCCTCGGTACTGGCACAGAACGGCTTCCCGCAGGTCTTCACGCCGTTCTCGAACGAGCCGATCCAGGAAGTGCGGCCGCCCGACCCGGCGCTGGCCGGCAGCCCGGTGGCGGCCCGCGCGCAGCAGTCCATCGTGAAGGTCGTCGGCACGGCCACCAGCTGCGCCAAGGTCCTCGAAGGCAGCGGCTTCGTCTTCGCGCCGCACCGCGTCATGACCAACGCGCACGTCGTCGGCGGCGTGTCCGACCCGACCGTACAGATCGGCGGCCGGGGCCGGGTCTACGACGCCAAGGTCGTGCTCTACGACTGGCGGCGGGACATCGCCGTACTGGACGTACCCGATCTGCAGGCGCGCCCGCTCCGCTTCACCGACCAGGACGCGCGCAGCGGCAACAGCGCCATCGTCGCCGGCTTCCCGGAGAACGGCGGCTACGACGTCCGCTCGGCCCGCGTTCGCGGCCGTATCCAGGCCAACGGCCCGGACATCTACCACCACGGCACGGTCGCGCGCGATGTGTACTCCCTCTACGCCACGGTCCGGCAGGGCAACTCCGGCGGCCCGCTGCTCACCCCTGACGGCGAGGTCTACGGCGTGGTGTTCGCCAAGTCCCTCGACGACGACAGGACGGGCTACGCCCTGACGGCCGACGAGGTCCGCACGGACATCGAGCGGGGCCGTACGGCCCAGCGACCGGTCGACAGCCAGGGCTGCGCGATGTGAGAAGGGGCCCCGGGGCGGCTGCGAGGGCTCCCCGGGGTCTCCGGGTGCCCAGGCATGGCGCGGAGCGTCCGCCGCCCTGTGAGCCCGTCCTGCGGGCTTCCGGCGGCGCGGCCGCTTCAGGCGGCGTGGCCCGGGACAGTGGGGTCAGTTCCGCGGATGGCGGAGCCGCGCGGTCATCCAGCGCGCACGGCGGCGCAGGATGCGCGGAATGCCGAGTGGGTCGGCGAGCGCATGAGGTCCGCCCGCCCGGAGGTCCGGGGCGCTCCTCTCCTTGGTGCCCAGCGCAGCGGCATTGCTGCGGCGGTTGCGTGCCACGTCACGGTAGTCGTGCGTCCAGCCCATACCCTCGACTCTGCCCGTGCCCCGCGGTCCGTAACCGCACCGGTGTCGGTCAATTGGCCTATGCGCGAGGCAAGTGGCTGTTCGACAAACGCACGTTCCCCGCCGTTCTGCGGAGCGTCACGCCGGCTTCCGGCGCACCGGTGACGGGCAAGCCGCGAGGTCACCGGTCCGGCTCGGGATCCTTCAGCCAGTTGATGAGCTCGGTGGTGAAGGCGACCGGATCCTCCTCGTGGGGGAAGTGCCCCAGACCGTCGAAGAGACGCCAGCGGTAGGGCGCTTCGACGTACTCCCCGGAGCCGGCCGCGCTGCGGGTACGCATCACCGGGTCGAGCGAACCGTGCAGGTGCAGTGTCGGCACTCGTACGGGCCACTTCATCCGGCGGTTGAACTGGATCCCGTCCGGCCGCGCCATCGACCGCACCATCCAGCGGTACGGCTCGATCGAGCAGTGCGCCGTGGACGGGATCGTCATGGCCTTGCGGTACGCCTCGACCGCTTCGTCCTCGGGCAGCCGGGGCCCGGACCAGTCCCGGATCAGCCGTCCCACCAGCGCCGCGTCGTCGGCCACCAGTGCTCGCTCGGGCAGCCAGGGCCGCTGGAAGCTCCAGATGTGCGAGGACCGGCGGCTCTGCTTGGCGTCGGAGAGCATGGCCGAGCGCCAGCGGCGGGGGTGCGGCATCGAGGCGACCGCGAGCCGCCGTACGAGCTTGGGCCGCATCACCGCGGCCGTCCAGGCCAGATAGCCGCCCAGATCGTGCCCGACCAGCGCGGCGTCCGGCTCGCCGAGCGAGCGCACCACGCCGGTGATGTCCAGCGCGAGGTTGGCCGGGTCGTAGCCGCGGGGCGTGCGGTCGCTGCCGCCCACGCCCCGCAGGTCCATCGCCACCGCCCGGAAGCCCGCCTCGGCGAGCGCGGGCAGCTGGTACCGCCAGGTCCACCAGAACTGCGGGAAGCCGTGCAGCAGCAGTACCAGCGGCCCGTCGCCCATCTCGGCGATGTGGAAGCGCGCACCGTTGGCCGCGACGTCCCGGTGCGTCACCTCATGGCCGCCGGGGACGCCGAGTCGCAGGACCGATGCGGGCGAGGGAGCCGGCGAGGATTCGGAAGCCGTCATACGGCCGAGCGTGTCACACTCTCGACCGCCGGGTG
This sequence comes from Streptomyces purpurogeneiscleroticus, assembly GCF_020024005.1. Taxonomy (NCBI): domain Bacteria; kingdom Bacillati; phylum Actinomycetota; class Actinomycetes; order Kitasatosporales; family Streptomycetaceae; genus Streptomyces; species Streptomyces purpurogeneiscleroticus. The sequence goes on along the minus strand of NZ_NHSG01000126.1, from coordinate 14,273 downwards.
CTCCTCCACAGACTGGCGCGGGTGCGGCTTGACGTTCCCCAGGACGGCCGCCGTCTGCTTGGCAGAGGCGACGGTCTTCTGCGGACCCTTGCCCGCCTTGGCCTTCTTGAAGAACACCAGCGCGATCAGGCCGAGCAGCCCGGCGACCAGGACGTTGGCCGCGAAGGAGAGCAGGAAGCAGACCGAGAGGTGCCAGCCGCTCCACGCCTGGATGCCGTAGGCCAGCGCGAAGCTGAGCATCGGCAGGGAGAAGAGCAGCACGATGGCCGCCGCCCCGCCGGCCAGCCCGCCGACACCGGCCCGCTTCACGTCGTTCCGCAGCTCGGCCTTGGCCAGTGCGATTTCGTCGTGCACCAGTGCGGACACTTCGGTGGTGGCGTGGGCCACCAGCTGTCCGAGGCTGCGGTCCGCGCCGCGGTCCGCGCCGTCGTCTGCTGTGCTCATCGACTGCTCCCGTTCTCTGTCTCCTGGTGATTACCCCTCAGATCATGCCGGACCATCCTGCCCGGAGTCGGGGGCGGCGGCCACCTCGGCCCGTCGTCGGTGTTCGGCCGCCTTCGCTTCGAGGAGGGCGGCCATCCGTAGGTGGTACGCCGGGGTGCCCTCCTCGTAGATGTCCGGGATGCCGTCGAGGTCCTCGTCCCGGGTCTCCTCCTCGTACAGCCGCCGGTACTTGGCGTTGCGGATCTTCAGCAGCACCGTGGCCAGTACGGCGGCTATCAGCGACCCGGTCAGTACGGCGGCCTTGATCTCGTCGGTGAGCACCGGGTCCGAGGAGAACGCCAGCTCGCCGATGAGCAGCGAGACCGTGAAGCCGATGCCGGCCAGTGCCGATACCGCGAACACGTCCGGCCACTTGAGGTCCGGGTTGAGTGTGGCCCTGGTCAGGCGGGTGGTCAGCCAGGTACCGCCGAAGATCCCGACGGCCTTGCCGAGGACCAGGCCGAGCACCACGCCAAGCGTCTCCGGCTTGGTGAAGACGTCGTGCAGCGCGCCGCCGGAGACGGACACACCGGCCGAGAAGAGGGCGAACAGCGGTACGGCGAGACCGGCCGACAGGGGGCGCACGAGGTGCTCGATGTGCTCGCCGGGGGAGTGCGGCTCGCCCTCGCGCCGGTAGCAGCGGAGCATGAGCCCCATCGCGACGCCCGCGATGGTCGCGTGCACGCCGCTGTTGTACATCAGACCCCAGATGACCAGGGCGAGCGGTACGTACACGTACCAGCCCCGGACGCCCTTGCGCAGCAGTACGTAGAAGACCGCGAGGCCCAGCACGGCGCCGCCGAGCGCCCAGAAGTTGATCGTGGAGGTGAAGAAGACCGCGATGATCAGGATGGCGAAGAGGTCGTCGACGACGGCCAGGGTCAGCAGAAAGGCGCGCAGCGCGGACGGCAGCGACGTACCGATGACGGCCAGGACGGCCAGCGCGAAGGCGATGTCCGTCGCGGTCGGGACGGCCCAGCCGTCCAGTGAGCCACCGCCCGTCGTGTTGACGACGGTGTAGACGACCGCGGGCATGACCATGCCGCACAGCGCGGCGACGACGGGCAGCGCCGCGGCCTTGGGGTCGCGCAGCTCGCCCGCGACCAGCTCGCGCTTGAGCTCGATACCGGCCACGAAGAAGAAGACCGCCAGCAGGCCGTCGGCCGCCCAGTGCTGTATCGAGAGGTCCAGGCCGAGGGAGGCCGGGCCGATGTGGAAGCTGCGGACCGCCTCGTAGCTGTCGCCGAGCGGGGTGTTGGCCCAGAGGAGCGCGACCACCGCCGCCACCAGCAGCAGGACACCGCCCACGGTCTCCGTACGGAGGAGGTCCGCGAGGTAGTTCCGCTCGGGCAGGGACATCCGCCCGAGGAAGACGGAACGGCGGGGGGTGGGCGAGTTCACGCGGGGACCTCCGGGCATCGGCAGCTGTGCATGGCTGTTGCAGTTGCCGACCAGACTTCCCGGCGCACCCAGTTCGTTTCGCGCGTTTCTTGACGCGTTCTTCACTCTACCGGGTGGTGCAGGAACGATCCAGCGATCTTCACATTAGGGGCATATGGGGCGGTAGGTCGCGTGGGGTGCGGCAGGGGTGGGCGCTCCGGCGCGGGACAGCCGATCCTCCGGCGCGCGATCCTGCCCGGCACTCCGGCGCGCGCCCCGGCTCCCGACCTGCTCGCGCACGCAGAGGGGCGCCCCGCCGGTGCACGGCGGGGCGCCCTCAGTGATGCGTACCGGTCAGTCCTCGCTCGGCGCGCTCGGCAGCTGGGTCTGGATCAGCTCCATGACCGAGGAGTCGGTCAGGGTCGAGACGTCGCCCAGGTCACGGTTCTCCGCGACGTCGCGCAGCAGCCGGCGCATGATCTTGCCGGAGCGGGTCTTGGGCAGCTCCGCGACCGGCAGGATGCGCTTCGGCTTGGCGATCGGGCCCAGGCTCTGCGCGACATGCGCCCGCAGCTCGTTCACCAGCGCCTCGTCCTGCTCGGCGCCGCCGCGCAGGATCACGAAGGCGCAGATGGACTGGGTCGTCTGCGGGTCAGTGGCGCCCACGACGGCCGCCTCGGCCACCTTCGGGTGCGAGACCAGCGCGGATTCGACCTCGGTGGTGGAGATGTTGTGGCCGGACACGAGCATGACGTCGTCCACCCGGCCCAGCAGCCAGATGTCGCCGTCCTCGTCCTTCTTCGCGCCGTCGCCCGCGAAGTACTTGCCCTCGAAGCGGGACCAGTACGTGTCGAGGTAGCGCTGGTCGTCGCCCCAGATGGTGCGCAGCATGGACGGCCAGGGCTCGGTCAGGACCAGGTAGCCGCCGGCGCCGTCCGGCACCTCGTTCGCGTCGTCGTCGACGACGGTCGCCGCGATGCCCGGCAGCGGGACCTGCGCGGAGCCCGGCTTGGCCGTCGTGACGCCGGGCAGTGGGCTGAGCATGATGCCGCCGGTCTCGGTCTGCCACCAGGTGTCCACGACGGGCGTCCGGTCGCCGCCGATGTGCTTGCGGTACCAGATCCACGCCTCGGGGTTGATCGGCTCGCCGACCGAGCCCAGCACGCGCAGGCTCGACAGGTCGAACTTGGCGGGGATGTCGTCGCCCCACTTCATGCTGGCGCGGATCGCGGTCGGCGCCGTGTACAGGATCGTCACGCCGTACTTCTGGACGATCTCCCACCAGCGGCCCTGGTGCGGGGTGTCGGGCGTGCCCTCGTAGAGCACCTCGGTCGCGCCGTTCGAAAGCGGGCCGTAGGTGATGTACGAGTGGCCGGTCACCCAGCCGACGTCGGCGGTGCACCAGTAGACGTCGGTCTCCGGCTTGAGGTCGAAGACCGCGTGGTGGGTGTAGGAGACCTGGGTGAGGTAGCCGCCCGTGGTGTGCAGGATGCCCTTGGGCTTACCGGTCGTGCCCGAGGTGTACAGGATGAACAGCGGGTGCTCGGCGTCGAACGCCTGCGGGGTGTGCTGGTCGCTCTGCTGGTCGACGAGGTCGTGCCACCAGACGTCGCGGCCCTCCATCCAGGCGGTGTCCTGGCCGGTGCGGCGGACCACGAGGACGTTGCGGACGTTCTCCGTGCCGGGCTTGGTCAGGGCCTCGTCGACGGCGGGCTTGAGCGCGGAGGGCTTGCCGCGGCGGTAACCACCGTCGGAGGTGATCACGACGCGGGCGTCCGCGTCCTTGATGCGGGTGGCCAGCGCGTCTGCGGAGAAGCCGCCGAAGACCACCGAGTGCGGCGCGCCCAGCCGGGCGCAGGCCAGCATGGCGATGACCGTCTCCGGGATCATCGGCAGGTAGATCGCGACCCGGTCGCCGGCCTCGACGCCCAGCGCGGTCAGTGCGTTGGCCGCCTTGGAGACCTCGCGCTGCAGCTCGGCGTAGGTGATGGCCCGGGTGTCGCCGGGCTCACCCTCGAAGTGGATGGCCACCCGGTCGCCCAGGCCGTTCTCCACATGCCGGTCGACGCAGTTGTACGCGACGTTGAGCTTGCCGTCGGCGAACCACTTCGCGAACGGCGCGTTGGACCAGTCCAGCGTCTGGGTGGGCTCGGTGTCCCAGGTCAGACGCTTCGCCTGCTCGGCCCAGAAGCCCAGCCGGTCCGCCCCGGCCTGCTCGTACGCCACCGCCTTGACATTGGCGTCGGCAGCCAGATCGGCGGGCGGTGCGAACCGCCGCTCCTCCTTCATCAGGTTGGCCAGGCTTTCGTTGCTCACGGCATCTCCCAGTCTCAGGGCGTCCGGTTGTCCCGGCCATAGCTCATCAGCCGATGGCCGCCCTGACAAGGGCTGTTGATAAAAATTGGTGTAGACCTTTACATGATCATCAACCTTCCGGGTCAATTGGGCAAGGGAGTTGACGGAGTGGGGGCGTCGCCGCAGGTCACAGACGCCCCCGCGAGTCGCCCCCGTGTCGCACTACGCCGTGACCGGGGCGACCGGCGTTGCTTCGGGCCGTACGGCCGAGAAACGGCCCGAGCCGTGCTCCAGTACGTACGTCTGCGCCTCGCCGACGTGGAAGTACATGCCGTGCAGCGACAGCGAACCCTCGGCCACCCGGCGGGCCACGCAGTGATGCGACATCAGGTGATCGAGCTGCTGCATGACATTGACGAGCGCCAGGCGCTCCAGGTCGTCGGCGACAGGCCGGTCGGCCAGGCTGACGTCCGCGCCTTCGGGCCGTGCCATCCGGGCCAGGCTGGGGCGGCCGTGGCGCAGCCAGCGTGCGAGCGGAGTCCGCGCGCCGGGCTCGTGGCGGTCCGAGCCGAGGAGCGCCTGCATCGCGCCGCAGCCCGAATGCCCGCACACGGTGATCGAGCCGACCTTCAGTACCTCGACGGCGTACTCGATGGCGGCGCCCACGGAGTCGCAGGCGGCCTCCGTGCCCGGCGGCGGCATCAGATTGCCGATGTTGCGCACCGTGAAGAGGTCGCCCGGGCCGCTCGACGTGATCATGCTCGTGACGAGACGGGAATCGGCGCAGGTCAGGAAGAGGTTGGTGGGCCGCTGGCCCTCCCGGGCGAGCCGCGCCAGCTCCTCGCGTACCAGTGGTGCCGTATGCCGCTGGAACGCGCTGACCCCGCCGAGCAGCTGGCCGCCTCCCAGGAGCTGCCTTTCGGCCCTGCCGGCGGGCCGCGCCGTCCGGGTGCAGTGATGGTTGCGCCACGGGGTCCAGGGGCGGCAGGCGTGCGTGCCGGCCGGCTCCCCGATCGGCCTGCCGCCGCGCCCGCCCAGCGTGACCTCGCCGCCGCGAGCCCGGTGGGCGCTCGTCCAGGACTGCAGCGCCTCGAAGGCGGCGTGATCCATGAACGAGCCGTACAGCTCGATCACCGCGGGTGCCGTCGCGGGCACCTGGGCGAGCGCCCGGGTCAGCCGCGGCACGGCCAGGAACGTCAACTGGCCGCTGACGCGCACCCGGTGCCGACCGTCGTCCTTGATGACGGAGACGCGGGTGTGGGTGAGCCGGCGCAGCGCCAGGAAGACGGCGACGGCGATGCCCAGTCCCACCCCCTGCAGCACCCCGAAGACCACCACGCCGCCCAGCGTGATGGCGTAGACCGGGAACTCGCGATGCCGCTGGACGTGCCGGATGTGCGCGAAGCTCACCATCCGTACGCCGACGAGCATCACCAGGGCGGCGAGCGCGGCCAGCGGGATCAGCTCCAGCGCGCCGGCGAAGAGCCCGGCGCAGAGCACCACCCACACGCCGTGCAGCACCGTCGACGCGCGCCCCGTCGCGCCGGCCTTCACGTTCGCCGAGCCGCGCATCGCGCCGCCGGCGATCGGCAGGCCGCCCAGCAGTCCGGAGACGACGTTCGACGCCCCCTGGCCGGTCAGCTCGCGGTCCAGGTGGGTGGGGGCGGGACCGGGGCCGGGCTGTTCGGTGGCCAGCTTGTCGACCGCGACGGCCGACAGCAACGACTCCATGCTCGCCACGAGCGTGACCGTCAGGACGGCGGCGGTCAGGCCCAGCAGGGGCGTGTCCGGGAGCGCGGGCAGCGTCGGTACGTGCCACGAGGGCAGGTCGACCCGGGGCACCGTGAAGCCCGCGCTCAGGGCGGTGGCCACGGCGACCGCGGGCAGCGGCGAGGGAATCCTGCGCAGTGTGTGCCCCACACGCCCGGGCAGACGCGTCCAGCCAGCCAGGACGGCGACGGTGACCGCGGCGATCAGTACCGAAGCGCCGTGCAGGCCCGCCAACTGGCCCGGCAGCTCCGCGATGTTGGTGAGCGAGGAACTGTGCGCGCCGCCGCCGAGCACGACGTGCAGCTGACCGAGCGCGATGGTCACGCCGATGCCGGCGAGCATGCCGTGGACGATCGCCGGGCTGATGGCGAGGGCCGCGCGGGCCACCCGGAGTGCACCCAGGGCGAGCTGGATTAGTCCGGCCAGCACCGTGATGGCGCAGGTCGCCGGCCAGCCGTACCGCTGCACGAGGTCGGCGGTGACGATGAGGAGGCCGGTGGCGGCGCCGCTGACCTGGAGCGGGGCGCCGCCGAGCAGACCGGCGACGAGACCGCCCACGGCCGCGGCGATGAGCCCGGCCTGCGGCGGCGCACCCGTGGCCAGTGCGATGCCGAGCGAGAGGGGGATGGCGATCAGGAAGATGACGAAGGAGGCGCCGAGGTCGCGGCGCCAGGCCCCCGGTGAGAGATGGCGGAAGGGCCCGGACGGTTTTCCGGAGGGCCGTTGGCGGTCGTGGTCCTGCTGTGTGTGCTGGGGGTCCTGGGACCCCGGTGGGGCCGGCTCGGGGGCGTGAGGCTGCGGCATTCCCGTCTCCTCCGGGGCGACGCGGCCGCGCTACGGGGCGCGGTCGTGGGCGGCGGTGTACTGCGGGCTGAGCCGGCCGGGGTACGTCGCGGTGAGTGACGGTCCGGTGACTCTCCAGATTCGGTAAAGGAATCGTAATGTCGCACCAGGTCGCAAAGAAGCCAGAACGGGCAAATGAGCTGGCGGTTCCATCCATCAGGTGAATGCGGGGGCGGTCGCGGCGCGTGTGTTTACCCCGGGGCCGGGCGCGGTATCGGTCCGCGGGCCCGGCCCCTGTGACGCATCGGCCGGCAGGCACCTGGTGCGGGCCGCCGTACGACTCGTCAGGCGGGCTGGGGTGCGGTCGTGGCCATGCCCTCGGAGAGAACGAATCCGGGGTCCACCTGGGACGTCAGGTCGGCCCCGGTCTTGCTGTTGCCCCAGCTCTCGGCGTTCTTCAGGTGGAAGTGCACCATCTGCCGGGTGTAGCGCTCCCAGTCGCGCCCTTCGTACGCGGCGTCGGCAGCCGTGTGCAGCGTGCGCAGCGCCTCGTGGTTGGCGCTCTCCAGCTCCACGAAGGGCGCGGGCCTGCCCTTCTCCATGGCGCGCACCCAGTCGGAATGGCCGACAGTCACCAGCAGGTCGTCACCCACCTGCTCCCGCAGGAAGGCGAGGTCGTCCGGCCCCTGCACCTTGTTGCCGACCACCTTCAGCTCGACACCGAAGTCGCGCGCGTACTCCTTGTACTGGCGGTACACGGCGACGCCCTTACGGGTCGGCTCGGCCACCAGGAAGGTCAGGTCGAATCGGGTGAACATCCCGGAGGCGAACGAGTCCGAGCCGGCCGTCATGTCGACGACCACGTACTCCTCCCGGCCGTCCACGAGGTGGTTCAGGCACAGCTCCACGGCGCCCACCTTGGAGTGGTAGCAGGCCACGCCGAGGTCGGACTCGGTGAACGGCCCTGTGGCCAGCAGCCGGACCGTGCGGTCGTCGAGGCGCACGTCCCGTGCGCAGGCGGCGTACACCGGGTTGTCCTCGACGACCCGCAGCAGCCGCGAGCCCGCGCCCGGGGGCGTTGTCTTGATCATCGTGTCGGCGGACGCGATGCGCGGGTTGTCGCCCCGCAAGTAGTCCTTGATGAGCGGGAGATGGGCGCCCATCGCGGGGAGCGCGGCGGCCTGGTCCTCATCGAGGCCGAGTGCGGCCCCCAGGTGCTGGTTGATATCGGCGTCCACCGCGATCACGGGCGTGACGGTGGCGGCGAGGTGACGGATGAACAGCGAGGACAGCGTGGTCTTGCCACTGCCGCCCTTGCCCACGAAAGCGATCTTCATGTTCACGAAGCGTAATTGCGAAATCGCCTTGAGTTAGAGGTTTACGTGAAGAAGACCACTCCAACGAGGGGTGTGCCCTTGTGGTGCGTAGGGTCGTCCCCATGAGTACGACAGCCGACCCGCTCGCGACCCTCGCCTCGCTCCCCGGAGTCGCCGACAGCGTGGACTCCGTACGCAAGAGCATCGACCGGGTCTACGGGCACCGGATCATGCGGCGCCGCAGCAATGAGGTCACAGCGGAGGCGGCCCTGCGCAGCGCGCGCGGCTCGGCGGCGCTGTCCGGCGCCGACTGGGCGCTGGAAGAGGTGCGCAGGCGCACGGACTTCAGTGGCGACGGCGAGGAGCGCACCGTGGGGGCAGCCCTGCGGCTGTCGGCCGAGGCGGGGCAGCTCCTCAGTGTGTGGCGGCAGTCGCCGCTTCGGGTGCTGGCCCGGCTGCACCTGGTTGCGGCGGGCGGCGACGCGCCCGATGAGAGCGTGGGCCGGCCCCGGCTGGTGGGCGAGCCGGTGGACGAGCCGCTGATCGAGCTGCCGCTCCCGGACGCCGACGAGGTGGCCGGCCGGCTGGACGGGCTGGTCCGCCTGCTGCTGTCCGGCACCAAGGCACCGGCGCTGGTCATGGCTGCGGTGGTGCACGGTGAACTGCTCGCGCTGCGGCCCTTCGGGTCCTGCAACGGCCTGGTGGCGCGCACGGCGGAACGTATCGTCCTGGTCGGCAGCGGCCTCGACCCGAAGTCGATCTCTCCGTCGGAGGTCGGCCACGCGGAGCTGGGCCGGGCGGCGTACGTCGCGGCGCTGGAGAACTACGTGTCCGGCACCCCGGAGGGGATGGCGGCCTGGATCGCCCACTGCGGGCGCGCGGTGGAGCTGGGCGCACGCGAGAGCATGGCGGTCTGTGAGGCGCTCCAGCGAGGCGCTGCGTAGTACGGGCCTCCGGGCGGCTCACGGACCTTCAGAGGCCCGGACAAGGGTTGCGGCGGTACCTGGTCCTGCTCGGTACCGCCGCATTGCACTCCCGCCGGGTTACCAATGCGTGCACGATAGTTGCCGACAGGTCGGAGACTTTGTCCTTACCTGGTGCGGCTGGCCCGTAATCGACGGGTCGGCGTCGCGTGGGTGCCCGACGTTCATGCTCGGTCCGTGGGGCCTACCTGCGTTGAAGGTGCTCCTCTCGGAGAATCCTTGGTCTCGCGGGCCGTTAATTCCTTTGTACTCCTGCTGTCCGGTAAGCGGAACCCCTCGCCGCACATCTTTACTTTTGCCTTCAAACGGGGGTGATTCGGGCGTCTGTAGGGGCCCGGCCCCGGCTGAGGGGCGCGCGTGGGGGACTCGCCTCAGGCGGAGAGGGCGCGCGCCGGCGTGCCGCGCCGCCGGCTGGCGTACCAGACCAGACCCGCTGTGGCGGCGGCCGCGCCCACCGCGACGGCGACCAGCGCCGGCCGCGGCGGCATGGCGAGCGACGGGATCCGCTGCTTCAGGCGCACCGGCCGGTTGAAGGTCAGCGTCGGCCAGCCGCGGGCCGCGGCCTCCCGGCGCAGCGCCCGGTCGGGGTTGACCGCGTGCGGGTGGCCGACGGTCTCCAGCATCGGGACATCGGTCGCCGAGTCGCTGTACGCGTAGCAGCGCGCGAGGTCGTACCCCTCGGAGGCGGCGAGCTCCCGGATCGCCTCGGCCTTGGTGGGGCCGTAGGCGTAGTACTCGATCTCTCCCGTGAAGCGGCCGTCCTCGCCGACGACCATGCGCGTGGCCACCACCCGGTCGGCGCCGAGCAGCTCGCCGATGGGCTCGACCACCTCGGCTCCCGAGGTGGAGACGATGACGACGTCGCGGCCCGCGGTGTGGTGCTCCTCGATGAGGGACGCCGCCTCGTCGTAAATGAGCGGGTCGATCAGGTCGTGGAGGGTCTCGGCGACGATCTCCCGTACCTGCGCCACGTCCCACCCGCGGCAGAGCGCGGAGAGGTACTCCCGCATCCGCTCCATCTGGTCGTGGTCCGCGCCGCCCGCCAGGAAGACGAACTGGGTGTACGCGGTGCGCAGTGCGGCCCGTCGATTGATCAGGCCACCTCGGTAGAACGACTTGCTGAAGGTCAGCGTGCTCGACTTAGCAATGACTGTCTTGTCCAGGTCGAAGAACGCGGCCGCCCGAGGCGCTGAGTGCGGTGCTGAAGGAAGCGAGCTTCGGTTTTCCACAAGGCGAGCATAGGGGGGCACCATTCGGCGTAAGGTGTGGCGCGTGGGTTTGCCTGAGAAGGCTCTCGGGTACACCATGGAAGTCACGGATCGTTCGCGACCGTGCTAACCCGGCCCGGCTCCTCCCCCCCCGAGTCGGCCGTGGAGACGACCCCCGCTCTCCCCCCGGCGGGGGTCGTCGCATGTCCGGACCCGTTTTCGGACCCCGGGGCCTGCTTCCTGATCTTCCTTCGGCGATCTTCCGCCGCGCGCCGTCGCGGCCGCCGTTCGTAACTTACCGTAATCAGGGGACTGCTCTCAGGAAGTTTTCCATAGTCGCTGGTATAGGTGACCGGGATATTCACAGCCTCAGTAGTTGTCCACAGTTTTCGACCAAGATCCACGAGATTTTCCGGATCGCTGCACCGTGAAAGTCCGCGAAGTTCGCGGATGTACGAGTTGTGTAGCGACAGGGGGACGGAACGTGGCCGGAAGCAACGATTTGGATCGTATGGACCGGGGCCCGCAAGAGCCCGGTCCGTTGATCGTCACCGAGGACGAAAGTCTCCTCGACGATCTCCTCAGACTCTGCGCGGCGGCGGGCACGGTGCCGGCCGTGGCGCACGGAGGCAGCGCCCGGGCCGCGGGCTGGGAAACGGCCCCCTTGGTCATCGTCGGGGAGGACTGCGTCCACCGGCTGTGGGGCACCGGACGCCGGGCGGGCGTGGTCCTCATCGGACGGGACCCGCAGGACACCCGCGTATGGGAGCAGGCCGTCGAGATCGGCGCCGAGCGCGTCCTCGGACTGCCGGACGGCGAGAGCTGGCTGGTCGACCGGATCGCGGACGCCGTGGAGGGCGACCGGCGGCCGGCCCTCACGGTGGGTGTGCTCGGCGGCCGGGGCGGCGCCGGCGCGAGCACCCTCGCCTGCGCCCTGGCAGTGACCGCCGCGCGAGAGGGCCACCGGACGATACTGATCGACGCCGACCCGCTGGGCGGCGGCCTCGACGTACTGCTCGGCGGCGAGCGGGAGAAGGGGCTGCGCTGGCCCGCCTTCGCCGAGTCCCGCGGCCGGGTCGGCGGCGGCGCCCTGGCCGAGTCCCTGCCGCACCTCCACTCGCTGCGCGTCCTGAGCTGGGACCGCGGGGACTCGGTCACGATCCCGCCGCCGGCCATGCGCGCGGTGATGTCGGCGGCCCGCAGACGCGGCGGTGTCGTGGTGGTCGACCTGCCGCGCCATCTCGACGAAGCCGTGTCCGAAGCGCTCTCCCAGATCGACGTCGGACTGCTGCTGGTCCCCGCCGAACTGCGCGCGACGGTGGCGGCCCGGCGCATCGCGGTCCCTGCCCGGGCGACCCTGCGCGATCTGCGCGTGGTCGTACGCGAAACGCAGGGCCCCGGCCTGCCGGATACCGAGCCGGCCCGGCTGCTCTCCCTGCCCCTGGTCGGCACCGCGCCCTGGGATCCGCACCTCGCGGACTCCCTCGCCCGCGGCGCCCCGCCGGGCGCGCACGCGAGGGAACCACTGGCCCAGTTCTGCACGGAGTTCTGGGGACGGGTGCTGGGCGGAGCGGAGCGGGCCTCGGGCACGGCGGGGGCTGCGCAGTCCCGGTCGGAGGACGGCGAGGGGGCCGTCTCATGAACGGGTTCGGTGGCATGAGGAAGGAAGCCCGGCGGGACACCGGTGCCGGAAGCGGGGGTTCGGTCCGCTCCACGGCGCTCATCGAAGCGCGTGGCCTCATGGGGATGCGCGGTCTCGCCGGGGCGCGTGGTCTTCCGGGACTGAGGGGCGCGCCCGGCCCGGCGAATCCGGTGGGCGCGGGAAATCCGGTGGGTGTGGCTACTCCGATGGGCGCGGCTACTCCGGCCGGAGTGGCGGAGCCGTCCGGTGCCGGGCCCGGGGCGGGCACGCCCGGCCCGGGGACCGGGTCACGCGGTGGCGCGGGGGACAGGCTCCTGGAGGCCGTACGCCAGAGACTCGCCCGGGACGGTGCCGAGCCGACGCCCGCCCGGGTGGCCGTGGCGCTGCGCGAGGAAGGGCGGCTGCTCGGCGATGCCGAGGTGCTGGGCGTCGTGGCCGCGCTGCGCTCCGAAATGGTCGGCAGTGGCCCCCTTGAGCCGCTGCTCGCCGCACCCGAGGTGACGGACGTGCTGGTCACCGCGCCCGACGAGGTCTGGGTCGACCGCGGCGGCGGACTGCGGCGCACGGACGTGCGCTTCCCCGATGCCGCGGCCGTCCGCAGACTCGCCCAGCGCCTGGCGGCGGTGGCCGGGCGCCGCCTGGACGACGCGCATCCCTGGGTGGACGCGCGGCTGCCCGACGGGACCCGTCTGCACGCCGTGCTCCCACCTGTGGCGGTCGGCTCGACCTGTCTCTCGCTGCGGGTGGTGCGCCCGAAAGCGTTCACGCTGGAAGAGCTCGTCGCGGCGGGCACGGTGCCGCCGGGCGGCGACCGGCTGCTGCGGTCGGTCCTGGCCGCCCGGCTGTCCTTCCTGGTCAGCGGCGGCACGGGCAGCGGCAAGACCACGCTGCTGAGCGCCCTGCTGGGCCTGGTGGGGCGGGACGAGCGGATCGTCCTGGCCGAGGACTCCGCGGAGCTGCGGCCCGACCACCCGCACGTCGTACGACTGGAGACCCGCCCGGCGAACCAGGAGGGCGTCGGCCTGGTCACGCTGCGGGATCTGGTGCGCCAGGCGCTGCGCATGCGTCCGGACCGGCTGGTGGTGGGCGAGGTGCGCGGCCCCGAGGTGACGGACCTGCTGGCCGCGCTCAATACGGGCCACGAAGGAGGCTGCGGCACTGTGCACGCGAACGCCGCCGCCGACGTCCCGGCCAGGCTGGAGGCGCTCGGCTCGACCGCCGGGCTGGACCGCGCGGCTCTGCACAGCCAGTTGGCCGCCGCGCTCTCGGTCGTTCTGCACCTCGTACGGGATCGCACGGGCCACCGTCGCATCGCCGAGATCCACGTCCTCGACCGCGCCCCCTCGGGCCTGGTCACCACCACGCCGGCCGCGGTCTGGCATCCGGCCGGCTTCCGACGGGCCGAGGGCTGGGCCCGCCTGGCCGCCCTCTGCCACTGCGGAAGCGCCATGAACGGGGGAGACGACGTGAACGGGGACATGCCATGAGCGGGGAGGTGGCGGCGGACGCGATGACGCCGGTGTGCGCGGCGTTGCTGTGCGCGGGGGCCGGACTGTGGACGGCCGGCGGCCGGGACAACTCCTTGCGGCGCGCGCGGCTGTTGCTGGCAGGCGGTGAGGCCGCAGGTCTCGGGCCTGCCGTACGGCGACAGGGTGCGGGGAAGCGGCCACGTACCGGGCGGCGCGGGGCATACGGCGAGCGAGCGGTCCGCAGGTGCGGGACGTGGTCGGGGCGGCTGGGGTCTGCCCTGTGGTGCCTGCCCATCGGAGCCGTACTGGGTCTTCTGGGCCAGTCGTTGTTGCCGGTGGCTCTCGGGGCGCTGGCCGTGCCGGTCGCGCACCGCCGGCTGACCGGCCGCGCTGCGCAACAGGAGCACGACCGTCGTCGTGATGACGTGATCGCGTTCTGCGCGGCGGTCGCCGCCGAGCTCCGTGCGGGCTGCCAACCGGGACAGGCCCTGCTGCTCGCCGGCGCGGAGGGCCGGGCAGGACCGGCCGGATGGGGCTGTGCGGGGGACGCGGTGCTGGCGGCGGCGCGGTTCGGCGGGGACGTGCCGGGTGCGCTGCGCGAGGCGGCGCGGCTGCCGGGTGCGGAGGGGCTGACGGGCGTGGCCGCGTGCTGGCAGGTCGCCGTGCAGGGCGGCGTCGGCCTCGCCGCGGGCATCGAGCGCGTCACGGCAGGACTCCGGGCACAGCGGCACCAACGGGCGGACCTGCAAGCACAGTTGGCGGGAGCCCGCACGACGGCCCTGATGCTCGCCCTCCTGCCGGCCTTCGGGCTGCTGATGGGCAGCGCGCTGGGAGCGGATCCGCTCCAGGTGCTCCTGCACACGCCGGTCGGCTGGGCCTGCCTGGTGGTCGGCGGGCTGCTGGAGTGGGCGGGGGTGCTCTGGACGGGGCGCATCGTCCGTGCG
>NZ_NHSG01000125.1:0-19203 GCF_020024005.1 Streptomyces purpurogeneiscleroticus | reverse complement strand
GGTTGGGGCGGGACAGTGGAGACATGCGGGGGTTGTGGCGGGAATTCGCCGGGCTGGTGCTGCCGGTCGGTTGCGCGGGGTGCGGCCGGCCGCGGACGGAGCTGTGCGAGGAGTGCAGGCGGTCGCTGTGCGCCGGGGGCGGACAGTCGGCCGGGAGGCGGCGTGGGCCGCGGCGGGTGCGGCCGAGCCCGGCGCCGCCGGGACTGCCGAGGGTGTACGCAGCGGCCGCGTACGCCGACGCGGTACGGGCGGTGCTCCTCGCGCACAAGGAGCGTGGCGCCCTGGCGCTGGCCGCGCCGCTGGGCGGGGCGCTGGCGGGCGCCGTGCAGGGCCTGCGGGCCGGCCCCGGGCCGCTGCTGCTGATACCCGTGCCGTCCGCCCGGAGCGCCGTGGCCGGGCGGGGACACGACCCGGTGCGCAGGATCGCGCTGGCGGCGGCGCGGGAGCTGCGGCGCGGCGGGACCGGGGCGCGGGTGCTGGCGGCGCTGCGGCAGCGGCGGGCGGTGATCGATCAGGCCGGGCTCGGCGCGCGGCAGCGGCAGCTGAATCTCGCCGGTGCGCTGGAGGTCGCCGGTGCCGGCCGGCTGCTGCGGGGCGGGCGGGTGGTGCTGGTGGACGACCTGATGACCACCGGAGCGTCGCTGGCCGAGGCGTCGCGGGCGGTCAGAGCGGCAGGAGGGAGCGTGACGGGAGCGGCTGTCGTGGCGGCCTCGCCCAGTGCTTTCGAAATCAACTGGAACTGACCGAGAAAATTCATCGTTGCAGGTACCGAGGGCAAAAAGTCACCCAAACGGAGCTGACCCCCGTGAGGGGGTGCCGACAACCCCCCAAGCGAGCTATGTTCGGTTGTGAGGACTTGGCAGACGCTTTGCCTCGTATGCCGGATAGGTGCGATTCGCTGTGCCGGCAGAGATGCTGAAAACGGCTGGAGTGGAGTCCTGGTCCGTGGGGGAGAAGGAGGTGAAAGTCGCCAAGTCCGAGGCTTCGGCAATCACCGGGGCCTGGTGCAAGAAGGAATTGCTCCGCCCATCCGAGCGGAGCGATCCGGGAACGGAGTTCTGCGTGGACATCGTCGTCAAGGGCCGCAAGACCGAGGTGCCCGAGCGGTTCCGCAAGCACGTGGCCGAGAAGCTGAAGCTGGACAAGGTCCAGAAGCTCGACGGCAAGGTGATCAGCCTGGACGTCGAGGTGTCCAAGGAGCCCAACCCGCGACAGGCCGACCGTTCCGACCGAGTGGAGATCACTCTTCGCTCCCGTGGCCCGGTGGTCCGGGCCGAGGCGGCTGCCGCAGATCCCTACGCCGCGCTGGATCTGGCCACGGCCAAGCTCGAGGCGCGACTCCGTAAGCAGCACGACAAGCGACACTCGCGGCGCGGTAGTGGACGCATCCCGGCGAGCGACGTGGCCGTCAGCGTCCCGGACGCGGCGCGGCTCAACACCAACGGCGAACTGGCCGGCGAGGAAGCGGCCGCCGAGGAGAAGGTGCCGACCACCCGGATCGGGTCGCTGGAGGTGCAGGGCGAAGGCCCCCTGGTCGTCCGCGAGAAGACCCACTCCGCGGCGCCCATGACCCTCGACCAGGCGCTTTACGAGATGGAGTTGGTCGGACACGACTTCTATCTCTTCGTCGACGCCGACACCAAGCAGCCCAGCGTGGTCTACCGGAGGCACGCATACGACTACGGCGTCATCCGTCTGAACTCCGATCCGTTCGCGGACGGAACGCCCACCGATGCCGGCGGGGCGCTCGGCGGCTGACGCCACTCCCGAGGTGCCCCCGGCGCACGCCGGGGGCGCCATCGTGGCCGCTGTGAGCAGGAGTTGAGACCGTATAGTGTCTGTGCGGCCAGGGGGTTCAGCACGAAGCGGCGACATGCCGGGGAGACGACGTGTGTATGGCGCTGATCGGGCTGGCCGTAGCGGGCTGTTGTCAACCAGCCTTATGAGAAAGCTCAGGCCCCTCCGGGCCGAGTAGTTGACGGGGAGGAACGATGGGGGACAGCTTCGGGCCCGTGCGCGACGAAGCGGACGATGACGGCGTCGGCACGGCCGACGATGTCGGCTCGGACGCGGCAGCGTCCCGCAAGGAGCCGATCAGAGTCCTGGTGGTGGACGACCATGCGCTCTTCCGGCGGGGCCTGGAGATCGTGCTGGCCCAGGAAGAGGACATCCAGGTCGTCGGCGAGGCCGGGGACGGCGCGGAGGCGGTGGACAAGGCCGCGGACCTGCTGCCGGACATCGTGCTGATGGATGTCCGGATGCCCCGGCGTGGCGGTATCGAGGCGTGCACCTCCATCAAGGAAGTGGCCCCCAGCGCGAAGATCATCATGCTGACGATCAGCGACGAGGAGGCCGACCTCTACGACGCGATCAAGGCGGGTGCCACGGGGTATCTCCTCAAGGAGATCTCCACCGACGAGGTGGCCACGGCCATTCGCGCGGTCGCGGACGGGCAGTCGCAGATCAGCCCCTCCATGGCGTCGAAACTCCTCACGGAGTTCAAGTCGATGATCCAGCGGACGGACGAGCGGCGGCTCGTTCCGGCGCCGCGGCTCACGGACCGTGAGCTGGAAGTGCTGAAGCTCGTCGCCACGGGAATGAACAACCGCGATATCGCCAAGGAACTGTTCATCTCCGAGAACACCGTGAAGAACCACGTCCGCAACATCCTGGAGAAACTGCAGCTGCACTCCCGGATGGAGGCGGTCGTGTACGCGATGCGCGAGAAGATCCTGGAGATCCGCTAGCCGGGCGAGCACCGCCCGGCGGCGGTCAGCGGGCAGAGCTACCTCCGCACCCGCCTCACGTGAGCCGGGACAGCTCCGCCGTGAGCGCGGTGAGCAGCGTCGGGTCGTCGCAGCGGTCGATGCGTACGGTGTCGCAGTCGACCCAGGCGGCGGCCTCGACCAGGGCCTGGGCCATGGGGCGTACGGCCTTGTGGCCCCGCATCGAGACCTGCCGGGCGACCAGCGTCGTGCCCTCGCGGGCCGGGTCGACCCGGCCCATCAGCCTGCCGCCGGCGAGCAGGGGCATGGCGAAGTAACCGTGTATCCGCTTGGGCCGGGGGACGTACGCCTCCAGCCGGTGCGTGAAGTCGAAGATCCGCTCCGTGCGGGGGCGGTCCCAGATCAGCGAGTCGAACGGTGACAGGAGCGTCGTGCGGTGCCTGCCGCGCGGCGGCCCGTCCAGCGCGGCCGGGTCGGCCCAGGCGGGCTTCCCCCACCCCTCGACCTCGACCGGCACCAGCCCCGTGTCCTCGATGACCGCGCTGACCTGCTCGCCCTTGAGGCGGTGATAATCCGCCAGGTCCGCCCGGGTGGCGACGCCCATGGCGGCGCCGGCCTGCGCGACGAGCCGGCGGACGCACTCGGTGTCGTCCAGGTCGTCGTGCAGCAGAGCGTCCGGAACGGCGCGCTCGGCGAGGTCGTACACCCGCTTCCAGCCACGGCGCTCCGTACAGACCACCTCGCCGGTGTCGAGCAGCCACTCCACGGCGATCTTCGTCTCGGACCAGTCCCACCACTCCCCGCCGTTCCGCCCGCCGCCCAGCTGGGTCGTGGTGAGCGGGCCGTCGGCCTTGAGACGGTCCAGGACGGCGGCGCAGGAGCGCTCGGAGTCCTGCATGACGTGCCAGCGGTGGCCGCGCGCCCGCATGGCCCGGCGCCGGAACGCGAAGAGCGGCCACTCCTCGACCGGCAGGATGCAGGCGGCGTGCGACCAGTACTCGAAGCTGTGCGGCTCGTACGCGGAGTCGGGCGCCGGGGCGCCGTCCGCCTCCGCACGCGGCGTCCAGTACGCCGACTCCACGGCCGGGCGGCCGACCGGGCCGAGACGGGCGTACGGAATGAGCTCGTGGGAGCGGGCCAGCACGGAGATCGTGTCGAGCTGGACGGCACCGAGCCGGCGGAGCACGCCGCGCACGCCCGCGCGGCGGTCGGGCGCGCCCAGGAATCCTTGGGCGCGCAGCGCGAGGCGACGCGCTTCATCGGCGGACAGGCTGGTCACGGGCTGCGCTGCGGGCACGGCTGTCATGCGGATCAGCGTAGGACCGGCCACTGACAACGGTCCGGAAAATCGATCAACCGTTCCCTGTGGGCTGCTGTGCGGCGGCTCGGACGGCTCGTTCCTCGTACGGCAGGTACGGCGTCTCCGAAGGGAGGCCCAGGTCGGAGGGGAGGAGGGAGGCGGCCCAGGCGTCGCGGCGGGTGCCCCCGCGGGGGATCTTCGCGCGGACCGTGCCCTCCATGCGGAAACCGGTCTTCAGGGCGACCGCCCGGGAGGCTTCGTTGCCGGCCTCCGCGTACCACTCCATGCGCTCCACCCCGAGGCCGGTGAACGCCCAGCGCACGATGGCGCGGGCCGCCTCGACGGTGTACCCGCGGCCGCGGTGCTCCTTGGCCGTCCAGTACCCGAGCTCGGCCAGGCGCTCGGGCGGCGCCAGCTGGGTCAGCCGTACCAGACCCGCCGAGCCCACGAGCGTCCCGTCGCCCGCCGGGCGGCCGTCCTCCTTGAGCGTCACGGCGAACGTGTAGGTGGTGCCCTCGCGCCAGCCCCGGGTGGTGTGCGGACCGACGAAGTCCTCCGCGTGCGTGCGGGTGTACGGGAAGGGGACGGTCGTCCAGCGCGGGATGTCGGGGTCCTGGCAGGCGGCGTGCACGGCCGCGGCGTCGGCCGGGCGGAAGGGGCGCAGGACGAGCCGTTCGGTAGTGAGGGTGACGGGTTCCATGGCAGCAGTGTGCGTATTGGCCGCGACGGGGGCGAAGGAATTACGCTGCGCCACGGGCGCGCCCGGTTCCGCTTTCGCGGCGCGTGTACCGGAACACGTTCCGGCCGTGCAGCGGCACCTTCCGCGGGCCTCGCGCGTTGTCGTAGCGAGAGGACGAGGAGAGGTGACCGACAGTGTCCTAGCGAGTCGTGGAAAGTTGTGGAGAAGGGACAGGGGCCTTCGGGCGACGGACCTCCCTGCGTAGCGGGGTCCTCCCTTACGATGGCCGTTGCGGCGGGGCCTGCCCCTTGGAAAAATGCCGCGCCCGCGCACCGACCGTGCACAGGCCCGACCGGCGAGGAGACCAGCCCAAGTGTCCGTCTTGACGAAGATCATGCGTGCAGGCGAAGGCAAGATCCTGCGCAAACTGCACCGCATCGCGGGCCAGGTCAACTCGATCGAAGAAGACTTCGTCAAACTCTCCGACGCCGAGCTGCGGGCCCTCACCGATGAGTACAAGGAGCGGTACGCCGACGGCGAGAGCCTGGACGACCTGCTCCCCGAGGCGTTCGCGACCGTCCGTGAGGCCGCCAAGCGCGTTCTCGGCCAGCGCCACTACGACGTCCAGCTCATGGGCGGCGCCGCGCTGCACCTCGGGTACGTCGCCGAGATGAAGACCGGTGAGGGCAAGACCCTGGTCGGCACCCTGCCTGCGTATCTGAACGCGCTGTCCGGCAAGGGCGTCCACCTCATCACGGTCAACGACTACCTGGCCGAGCGCGACTCCGAGATGATGGGCCGGGTCCACAAGTTCCTGGGCCTCGACGTCGGTTGCATCCTGGCGAACATGACGCCGGCGCAGCGCCGCGAGCAGTACGCCTGCGACATCACCTACGGCACGAACAACGAGTTCGGCTTCGACTACCTCCGCGACAACATGGCGTGGTCGAAGGACGAGTTGGTCCAGCGTGGTCATAACTTCGCGATCGTCGACGAGGTCGACTCCATCCTGGTCGACGAGGCCCGTACGCCGCTGATCATCTCCGGCCCGGCCGACTCCGCGACGAAGTGGTACGGCGACTTCGCCAAGCTGGTCAAGCGCCTGAAGAAGGGCGAGGCGGCCAACCCGCAGCGCGGCATCGAGGAGACCGGCGACTACGACGTCGACGAGAAGAAGCGCACGGTCGGCATCCACGAGTCCGGCGTCAGCAAGGTCGAGGACTGGCTCGGCATCGACAACCTCTACGAGTCGGTCAACACCCCGCTCGTCGGTTATCTGAACAACGCCATCAAGGCGAAGGAACTGTTCAAGAAGGACAAGGACTACGTCGTCATCGACGGCGAGGTCATGATCGTCGACGAGCACACCGGCCGTATCCTCGCCGGCCGCCGCTACAACGAGGGCATGCACCAGGCGATCGAGGCGAAGGAAGGGGTGGAGATCAAGGACGAGAACCAGACTCTCGCCACGATCACCCTCCAGAACTTCTTCCGCCTCTACGACAAGCTCTCCGGCATGACCGGTACGGCCATGACCGAGGCGGCCGAGTTCCACCAGATCTACAAGCTCGGCGTCGTCCCCATCCCGACGAACAAGCCGATGATCCGCAAGGACCAGGCGGACCTCATCTACCGCACCGAGGTCGCCAAGTTCGCCGCGGTCGTCGACGACATCGCCGAGAAGCACGCGCAGGGCCAGCCCATCCTGGTCGGCACGACCTCCGTCGAGAAGTCCGAGTACCTCTCGCAGCAGCTCAACAAGCGCGGCGTGCGGCACGAGGTGCTGAACGCCAAGCAGCACGACCGGGAGGCGTCGATCGTCGCCCAGGCCGGCCGCAAGGGCTCCGTCACGGTCGCGACGAACATGGCCGGCCGCGGTACGGACATCAAGCTCGGCGGTAACCCGGACGACCTGGCCGAGACCGAGCTGCGCGCGATGGGCCTGGACCCGGTGGAGCACGTGGAGGAGTGGGCGGCCGCGCTGCCCGCCGCCCTGGAGAAGGCCGAGGCCGCGGTCAAGGCGGAGTTCGAGGAGGTCAAGGAGCTCGGCGGGCTCTACGTCCTCGGTACCGAGCGGCACGAGTCGCGCCGTATCGACAACCAGCTGCGCGGTCGTTCCGGCCGGCAGGGCGACCCCGGCGAGTCCCGGTTCTACCTCTCGCTCGGCGACGACCTGATGCGGCTCTTCAAGGCCCAGATGGTCGAGCGCGTCATGGCCATGGCGAACGTCCCCGACGACGTGCCGATCGAGAACAAGATGGTGACGCGCGCCATCGCCTCCGCGCAGTCCCAGGTCGAGCAGCAGAACTTCGAGACGCGGAAGAACGTCCTGAAGTACGACGAGGTGCTCAACCGCCAGCGCGAGGTCATCTACGGCGAGCGCCGCCGCGTCCTGGAGGGCGAGGACCTCCAGGACCAGATCAAGCACTTCATGGACGACACCATCGACGCCTACATCCAGGCGGAGACGGTCGAGGGCTTCGCCGAGGAGTGGGACCTGGACCGGCTGTGGGGCGCGTTCAAGCAGCTGTACCCGGTCAAGGTGACCGTGGAGGAGCTGGAGGACGAGGTCGGCGACCGCGCCGGGATCACCGCCGAGTTCATCGCCGAGGCGATCAAGGACGACATCCACGAGCAGTACGCGGCCCGCGAGGAGCAGCTCGGCTCGGAGATCATGCGCGAGCTGGAGCGCCGCGTGGTGCTGTCGGTCCTGGACCGCAAGTGGCGCGAGCACCTCTACGAGATGGACTACCTCCAGGAGGGCATCGGCCTGCGGGCGATGGCCCAGAAGGACCCGCTGGTCGAGTACCAGCGCGAGGGCTTCGACATGTTCACCGCCATGATGGAGGGCATCAAGGAGGAGTCCGTCGGCTACCTGTTCAACCTGGAGGTCCAGGTCGAGCAGCAGGTCGAGGAGGTCCCGGTCCAGGAGACGGCGGAAGCGGCCCCGGCGGCCCAGGACGCGGTGCCGGCGCAGGCGGGTGCCGGCGGCCGGCCGGAGATCCACGCCAAGGGCCTGGATGCGCCGCAGCGCCCGGACCGGCTGCACTTCTCCGCGCCGACGGTGGACGGCGAGGGCGGCGTGGTCGAGGGCGACTTCACCAACGACGCCGTGCCGAGCGGCCAGACCCGCTCGGAGTCCGACGGCCTGACGCGCGCGGAGCGCCGGAAGGCCCAGAAGGGCGGGCGGCGCCGCAAGAAGTGAGCCGCAAGAAGTAACCGAGTCGGCTCGGCCGGCGAGGTGGGACGGGCCGGGGTGCCGCAGCGGAAGGCTGCGCCCCCGGCCCTTCGCATGGCCGCTCGCCGTACCTAGACCGTCCGGCTCCACACCGACACCGACGGGCCGATGTCCAGGGCGGCGCAGCGCCAGCGGGCGTCGCGGCCGCGTTCGAGGCGGAAGGCGAGGGCCCGTACGCGGTCCCCGGCGGCGATCCGGGCGAACGCCTCGATGACGCCGCTGCGCGGGCAGTACACGCCGCACTCGCGGACCTCGGGGTCCGGGCCGCGGTGGTGCCGTCCCGTGGGGCGCAGCGGGGCCTGCGGAGCGAGTTCCACGAGGCGGTCGTAGGCGGCGGGCAGGGCGTGGCCCAGCAGCGCGTGCACGGGGCGCCGGCCGCTCAGGGTGAGCACCAGCTGGTCGGCGAACCAGCGGTGCGGCTGCCGCGCGGCGGCGCGGCGGCGGGCGGCGGCCTGTGGGAGGGCGGCCTGCGGGAGGCGCGGTGCGGTGCGCGGGCCGCCGGGGCGGCGACTGTCGCGGCGCGTGGTCACGGGCTTGGACGTGCGCGTGGACGGACGTGTGGACGTGGTCATGGTGGAGATCCCCCGTTCTGCCGGACCCCTTGGATACCGGGCAGTAGCTCCTGTGGTGGAGCTCTTCTACCGAGGCGGCCGGAGGCACGGCAAGGCTGTCGGAGGCGGGGCCGGGGGCTCCGGAAAATTCACCTATCAGGGTGACGGGCGGCGTGCGGGAAGGACGGGATCAGGCCACAGCGGGTGTCCGGGGGGCCGCCCGGGAGGGCCGTACCGGCAGCACGATGGGGGACCCCCGCCCGTATGCTGGCTGCCTGCGCCCCAAACCGAGCCAGTACCCCAGCAGTCCGAACGAAAGCGGCGGCCACCATGCGTGTCTACGTTCCCCTGACGCTCCCCGGTCTCGCAGAGGCGTACAAGGCGGGCGAGCTGGGTTCCGGCCCGCTGGACGCCTTCGCCGTGACGCCCGCGTTGCGCGAGTGGTACGTCTCCGACGACATCGAGGAGCTGGAGTACGCCGCGCTGAACCGTGCCGCGCAGGCGTCGCTGCGGCTGCTGGCCACCGACCCGCAGGCGCCCCGGAAGCGTGTCGTGGTGGCCGTCGACGTGGCCGACGGCGCGGCGTCCGTGGACCCCGACCGGGGGCTGGACAAGTCGGCGCTGGGCGTCGTGCGGGTGGCCGGGCCGGTGCCGATGAAGAAGGCGGCGGCGGTGCACGTCGACTCCGGTGACGCGGAGCCGGACGTCACGGCAGCGGCGGCGGCGCTGGGCGCGGCGGACCAGGGGGACGACGACGCGCAGTTCACGGTGGACGGGGCCGAGGACCACGAGCTGATGTGGTTCGGCGTCCAGGAGATCCCGAACCTGATCGGCTGAGGCCGGGGCCGCTTCCCGGTGAGGCTTCAGTAGGGCCCTGAACTGGTATTTTGCTGCCGTTCGGCAAGATTGTCAGTGGGCCTGGGTACCTTCTTCGCATGGGGAAGCACGCGACGCACATCGTCTGGGACTGGAACGGCACGCTCTTTCACGACATCGACGCCGTGATCGGCGCGACCAATGCCGCGTTCGGTGAGATCGGCCTGCCCCCGATCACGCTGGAGCAGTACCGGGAGCTGTACTGCGTGCCGATCCCGCGCTTTTACGAGCGGCTGATGGGGCGGCTGCCCACGGACGACGAGTGGGTGGTGATGGACGAGGCGTTCCACCGGCACTACCGGCTCCGGCGGGAGGCGTGCGCGCTCGCCGAGGGCGTGGAGATGCTGCTGCACAGCTGGCGGACGGCCGGGCGCAGCCAGTCGATCCTCAGCATGTACGGGCACGACGAGCTGCTGCCGCTGGTGCGCGACTTCGGCATCGAGTCGCACTTCATACGGGTGGACGGCCGGACCGGGCCGTCCGGCGGGAGCAAGAGCGCGCACATGGTGCGGCATTTCGCGGCGCTGGAGGGGGCGCGCGTCGAGCCCGGCCGTACGGTCGTCATCGGCGACGCCGTGGACGACGCGGTGGCGGCCCGGGACGCGGGGGCGCACGCGGTGCTGTACACGGGCGGTTCGCACAGCCGCGCAAGCCTGCTGGAGGCCGGGGTACCGGTCGTCGACAGCCTGGCCGAGGCCGTCGAGGCGGCGGAGCGACTGGTGATCTGAGGGCCGGTGCGGGCCGGGGACGGCTGCGTGCGGCTGGTGGTCTGAAGGCCAAGCAGGCCCGGGGACGGCTGCGTGCGGCTGGTGATCTGAGGGCCAAGCAGCCCGGGGACGGCTGTGGAAGCGCCCTCACGTGGTGCGTCGGCGCGCGTACGCTGTGCTCTTGGGAGCCGGTGCCTCGGGAGCCGGCTCAGTGAGCCATACCGGGGGCGGCATGACGGTCGACTTCAGCCAGCGGCGGAGCGGCGCGCTGCCGGTCGAGGTGACCGGGTTCGTCGGGCGGGTGACGGAGCTGGCCCGGGTGCGGCGGCTGCTGGGGGAGGCGCGGCTGGTCACCCTCCTCGGGCCGGGCGGCGTCGGCAAGAGCCGGGTGGCGCTGCGCACGGCCGCCGCCCTCAAGGAGGAGTTCCCGGACGGGGTATGGCTGGCGGAGCTGTCCGCACTGCGCTCCGCCGAGCTGTTCCCGCAGACCATGGCAGCGGTGCTCGGGCTGCCGGAGCAGGCCGGGCGCCGCACGGTGGACGCCCTCGTCGAGCACCTCCAGGACCGGCAGGCCCTCCTCGTACTGGACACCTGCGAGCATCTGGTCGACGCCTGCGCCATGCTCGCCGATCTGCTGCTGCGCGAGGCGCCGCGGATGCGGATCCTGACGACCAGCCGCGAGCCGCTGGACGTGCCGGGGGAGCACACGGTGCAGATCCCGCCGCTGCCGGTGGAGGACACGCGGGAGGCGGAGAACGGCTGCGGGGCGGTGGCGCTCTTCGCGCAGCGGGCCGCGGCCGTGGTGCCCGGCTTCACGGTCACCGCCGCCAACCGCCCCGACGTGGTGGCCCTGTGCCGCCGTCTGGACGGCATTCCGCTGGCGGTGGAGCTGGCGGCCGTACGGCTGCGCGCGATCCCCCTGACGCAGCTCGTCGCCCGTCTGGAGGGCCGTTTCGAGGTACTGACGGGCGGCCGCCGGGCGGTGGTGCTGCCCCGGCACCAGACGCTGCGTACCGCGATCGGCTGGAGCCACGAGCTGTGCACGCCGGCGGAGCGGGTGCTGTGGGCCCGCCTGTCGGTCTTCGCCGGCTCCTTCGACCTGGCCGCGGCCGAGGACGTCTGCGCGGGCGGTGACCTGCCCGCGGACGAGGTGGTGGAGCACCTCATCGGGCTGGTCGACAAGTCGGTGGTGCTGCGGACCGACGGCGAGGAGGCCGGGGAGGCAGAAGGGGCCGCTAACGGCGCGGGGGCCGGGGACGGCTCCCGGTACCGGCTGCTGGACACCATCCGTGAGTACGGCGCCGAGTGGCTGGAGAAGGCGGGGGAGGCGAAGGAGTTCCGGGGGCGGCACTTCGCGTACTACCGGCGGCTGGGCGACCGCTTTCATGCCCGCTTCCTCACGGACGAGCAGCTGTCGCTGTACGAGGCGCTGCTGCGGGAGCAGGCCAATCTGCGGGCCGCGCTGGGGCACGCGCTGACGGCGGACGGCGACCCGGTGGAGGGGCTGGAGCTGGCCGCGCGGCTGTGGCCGTTCTGGCGGACGGCGGGGCTGCAGAAGGAGGGCCGGCACTGGATCGGCAAGGCGCTGGAGCTGGTCCCCGAGGAGCGGCCGGAGCGGGCGGCCGGGCTGCTGTCGGCCGGGATGCTTTGCCTGTGGCAGGGCGACCCGCAGGGCATCCTGCGGGAGTGCGGGCGGGCCCGGGAGCTGGCGGAGCGGCTCGGGGACGCGGCGGTGCGGCGCTGGGCGGACGGCTTCCTGGGACTGGCGCGCGGGATGCTCGGGGAGATCGACCGCTCGGCCGGGCTGCTGGCTCCGGTGCGGGCCGAGATGGTCGCCGCGGGCGACCGGCTCGGCACGGTGATGCTGAGCTATCACGAGGCGTTCCTGCGGATCACGGCCGGTGACTGCGACGGCGCACGGGCGCTGTGCGAGGTGGCGCTGCGGCACCTCGACGCGCCGGAGGAGCGGGTGCTGCGGTCCGTCGTGCTGGCCACACTGGGGCTCGCGCTGTGGCGGCAGGGGCAGCGGCCGGAAGGCGCGCGGCTGACCCGGACGGCGCTGCGGCTGAAGAGCGAGCTGCACGAGCGGTACGGCGTCGCGTACTGCGCCGAGGTGCTGGCCTGGGACGCCGCCGAGGACGGGCGGTACGCGCGTGCCGCGTGGGTGCTGGGGGTGGCGCAGGGCGTGTGGCGCAGCGTGGGCGCCACGATGTTCGGCATGCGGGCCTGGCTGGAGGTGCACGACCGGGCGGTGGCGGCGGCCCGCGAGGGCCTCGGCGACTGCGCGTACGACCGCCTCTTCGAGCGGGGACTGCGGCTGCCCCTGGACCGGGCCGTGCGGCTGATCCTCGCCGACGCGGAGTCGCCCGCCGTGCTGTCGCGGCGGACGGCCGCCGGCCGTGCTCCCGGCGGCGAGGTGCTGACCCGCCGGGAGCGGGAGGTGGCCGCGCTGGTCGCCGACGGCCTGTCGAACCGGGAGATCGCCGAACGGCTGGTGATCTCCAAGCGCACGGCGGACGCCCACGTCGAGCACATCTTCACCAAGCTCGGCGTCACCTCCCGCACGGAGATCGCGGACCGCAGCGCCGACGCCTGACCCGCCGGGCCGCCGTCACATGGCCGGCGCCTTCGCGCGCAGGACCTTCAGGAACTCCCGCATCCAGCCGGAGTGGTCCGGCCAGGCGCGGGAGGAGACCAGGGTGCCGTCGACGACGACCTCGGCGTCGCGGAAGCCGGCGCCCGCCGCCTGCATGTCCATCTCCAGGGCGGGATAGCAGGTGACCCGGCGGCCGTTCAGGCGGCCGATGGCGGCGGTCAGCAGGGGGCCGTGGCAGATCTGCGCGACCGGCTTGTCGGCGTCGAAGAACGCCTTGATCACCTTGCGCAGCTCGGCGTCGTTGCGCAGATATTCGGGGGCCCGGCCGCCGGGGATCACCA
Organism: Streptomyces purpurogeneiscleroticus; assembly: GCF_020024005.1. Classification (NCBI taxonomy): domain Bacteria; kingdom Bacillati; phylum Actinomycetota; class Actinomycetes; order Kitasatosporales; family Streptomycetaceae; genus Streptomyces; species Streptomyces purpurogeneiscleroticus. Next base: position 6,189 of record NZ_NHSG01000125.1, on the reverse strand, counting down.
GAGCGGCGTAAGTGCCGGGGTCGACTTCGGAGAAGGCCAGGTCGGCCGGCCAGGTGTAGCCGGGCTTCTCGGTGTACGTGTCGAAACCGGGCTCGAAGTCGTGGACGACGAAGCGCAGCGTCTTGCGGGCGGGGGCCGCGATGTGCACGTCGTACCCCTCCTCGCGCAGCCGCTGGTACGGGTAGAGAACCTCAAGGGACTCCGCCGCGTCCCCGGTCACGATCAGGATCCTGGCTGCCATGGCGTACCTCCGAGCGGCTCGCGTCCGACTCCGTCCCGCTCAAGGTCCTCCGGTTCCGGGCGGTTGCCAAGACCCCCTGCGGCCCCCCTGCGAACCTCCTGCGGACGCTCGAGTGTGATCGGACGAGGTACGTCTCTGTCCATACCGGCAAAGAAACGAGTGTGGTTTTGTACACACAAGGCCCATGACGCCTCCCCCGTAGAGAGCGATAGCCTGGCAGCGTGATCAGCGCGATAACCCGCGGGGGCGTCGAGGCCCCTGCTCCGCGCCCGGGACACCACGGTGCCCGGGCGGCCGTTGATCATTCTCGTTACGGCCAGGTGCCAGGAATGCCAAATCTGGCCAATTCCGCCCCGGTCGCCCCTCATCGCGGCATAGCGTCGATTCCGACCGGACATGCTCCCGGGCCCGTCCCGGGGGTCCCTTACGCGCCGGTCCGGCGTTGTGCCGTATCCGTTTATTTCCACAACGTCACGCAACGGCGCGCGACAGGAGCCAGAGGACATGCAGACCAAGCTGGACGAAGCCAAGACCGAGCTGCTCACGAAGGCCGCCAGGGTCGCTGAGAGCGGACCGGCGGGAGGGCAGTCACCGGTACCGGGTCTCGACCCGGACACCCTCAGTGGATACCTCCAGCGCTACTACCTGCACACCGCTCCGGAGGACCTCACGGGGCGCGACCCCGTCGACGTCTTCGGCGCGGCACTGTCGCACTACCGGCTGGCGGGCGTCCGGCCGCAGGGCACGGCGAACGTCAGAGTCCACACGCCGACCGTCGAGGAGAACGGCTGGACCTGCAGCCACTCCGTCGTCGAGGTCGTCACCGATGACATGCCCTTCCTCGTCGACTCGGTGACGAATGAGCTGTCGCGGCAGGGGCGTGGCATCCACGTCGTGATCCACCCGCAGATCGTCGTCCGGCGCGATGTCACCGGCAAGCTGATCGAGGTCCTGGATGCCGAGGACGACGCGCACGGCACCCCCGGCAAGGCCAAGGACGCCGAGCTGCCGCACGACGCGCTGGTGGAGTCCTGGATCCATGTGGAGATCGACCGGGAGACCGACCGGTCCGACCTGAAGCAGATCACCGCCGATCTGCTGCGGATCCTCAATGACGTGCGCGAGGCCGTCGAGGACTGGGAGAAGATGCGCGACTCCGCGCTGCGCATCGCGGACGAGCTGCCCGCCGAGCCCACCGCCGACGACCTGCGCGACCGCGAGGTGGAGGAGGCCCGCGAGCTGCTGCGCTGGCTGGCCGCCGACCACTTCACCTTCCTCGGCTACCGCGAGTACGAGCTGACCTCGGCGCCGAGCGAGGCCGACGGCGAGGAGGACGTGCTCACCGCCGTGCCCGGCACCGGCCTCGGCATCCTCCGCTCGGACCCCAAGCACCGGGACGACGAGGGTCACCCCGTCTCCCCGTCCTTCAACCGGCTCCCGAAGGACGCCCGCAAGAAGGCCCGCGAGCACAAGCTGCTGATCCTCACCAAGGCGAACAGCCGTGCGACCGTGCACCGGCCGAGCTACCTCGACTACGTCGGCGTGAAGAAGTTCGACGCGCAGGGCAACGTCGTCGGCGAGCGGCGCTTCCTGGGCCTGTTCTCCTCCGCCGCGTACACCGAGTCCGTGCGCCGAGTGCCGGTCATCCGCCGCAAGGTCACCGAGGTGCTGGAGGGCGCCGGCTTCTCGCCCAACAGCCACGACGGCCGCGACCTGCTCCAGATCCTGGAGACCTACCCGCGCGACGAGCTGTTCCAGACCCCGGTCGACCAGCTGCGCGCCATCGCCACCAGCGTGCTCTACCTCCAGGAGCGCCGCCGGCTGCGGCTGTACCTGCGCCGGGACGAGTACGGGCGCTACTACTCCGCGCTGGTCTACCTCCCGCGGGACCGTTACACCACCGGCGTCCGGCTGCGCCTGATCGAGATCCTCAAGGAGGAGCTGGGCGGCACCAACGTCGACTTCACCGCCTGGAACACCGAATCGATCCTCTCCAGGCTGCACTTCGTCATCCGCGTCGAGCCGGGCGCCACGCTGCCCGACCTCACCGACGCCGACATCGACCGCATCGAGGCCCGGCTGGTGGAGGCCGCCCGCTCCTGGGCGGACGGCTTCGCCGAGGCGCTGAACGCCGAGTGCGGCGAGGAGCGCGCGGCCGAGCTGCTGCGCCGGTACGCCCAGGCGTTCCCCGAGGGCTACAAGGCCGACAACTCCCCGCGCGCCGCGGTCGCCGACCTCCAGCACCTGGAGAAGCTGTGGACCGCCGAAGAGGGCCGCGACTTCGAGGTCAGCCTGTACGAGCCGGTCGGCGCGGGCCCCGGCGAGCGCCGCTTCAAGATCTACCGCACCGGTGAGCCGGTCTCGCTCTCGAAGGTGCTGCCGCTGCTCAACCGCCTGGGCGTGGAGGTCGTCGACGAGCGGCCGCACGAGCTGCGCTGCGCGGACCGGTCCGCCGCGTGGATCTACGACTTCGGCCTGCGGATGCCGGAGCGGCCGAACGGCGACGACTACCGCGAGCGCTTCCAGGACGCCTTCACGGCGGTGTGGACGGGCCGCGCGGAGAGCGACAACTTCAACAAGCTGGTGCTGGGCGCGGGCCTGGACTGGCGGCAGGCGATGGTGCTGCGCGCGTACGCGAAGTACCTGCGGCAGGCCGGCTCCACCTTCAGCCAGACGTACATGGAGGACACCCTCTCCCACAACGTCCACACCACCCGGCTGCTGGTCAGCCTCTTCGAGGCGCGGATGGCCCCGCGCCGGCAGCGGGCCGGCACGGAGCTGATCGACGGGCTGCTGGAGGAGCTGGACGGCGCGCTGGACCAGGTGGCGTCGCTGGACGAGGACCGCATCCTGCGCTCGTTCCTCACCGTCATCAAGGCGACGCTGCGCACCAACCACTTCCAGAAGAACGGCGACGGCGAGCCGCACGCCTACCTGTCGCTGAAGCTGGACCCGCAGGCGATCCCCGACCTGCCGGCGCCCCGCCCGGCGTACGAGATCTGGGTGTACTCGCCGCGCGTCGAGGGCGTGCACCTGCGCTTCGGCAAGGTCGCGCGCGGTGGTCTGCGCTGGTCGGACCGGCGGGAGGACTTCCGTACGGAGATCCTCGGCCTGGTCAAGGCGCAGATGGTCAAGAACACCGTCATCGTGCCGGTCGGCGCGAAGGGCGGCTTCGTCGGCAAGCAGCTGCCGGACCCGGCGGTCGACCGCGACGCCTGGATGGCCGAGGGCATCGCCTCGTACAAGACCTTCATCTCCGGTCTGCTGGACATCACCGACAACCTCGTCGGCGGCGAGGTCGTGCACCCGGAGGACGTCGTCCGGCACGACGAGGACGACACCTACCTCGTCGTCGCGGCTGACAAGGGCACCGCGAAGTTCTCCGACATCGCCAACGAGGTCGCCGAGTCCTACGGCTTCTGGCTGGGCGACGCCTTCGCCTCCGGAGGCTCGGCGGGCTACGACCACAAGGGCATGGGCATCACGGCCCGCGGCGCCTGGGAGTCGGTCAAGCGGCACTTCCGCGAGCTGGGCGTGGACACCCAGTCCGAGGACTTCACGGTCGTCGGCGTCGGTGACATGTCCGGTGACGTGTTCGGCAACGGCATGCTGCTCTCCGAGCACATCCGCCTGGTCGCCGCCTTCGACCACCGGCACATCTTCCTCGACCCGAACCCGGACGCGGCGACCTCGTACGCCGAGCGCCGCCGGCTGTTCGAGCTGCCCCGCTCCTCCTGGGAGGACTACGACAAGTCGCTGCTGTCCCAGGGCGGCGGCATCCACTCGCGGTCCGCGAAGTCGATCCCGGTCAACCAGCACGTGCGTGCAGCGCTCGGCATCGAGGCGGGCATCACGAAGATGACCCCGGCCGAGCTGATGAAGGCGATCCTGCAGGCCCCGGTGGACCTGCTGTGGAACGGCGGCATCGGCACGTACGTGAAGTCCTCGGCCGAGTCGAACGCGGACGTCGGCGACAAGTCCAACGACGCCATCCGGGTCGACGGCCAGGACCTGCGGGTCAAGGTCGTCGGCGAGGGCGGCAACCTGGGCCTGACCCAGCTGGGCCGGATCGAGTTCGCCATGAACGGCGGCCGGATCAACACCGACGCGATCGACAACAGCGCCGGTGTGGACACCTCCGACCACGAGGTGAACATCAAGATCCTGCTGAACTCCGTGGTGACCGACGGGGACATGACGGTCAAGCAGCGCAACAAGCTGCTCGCCGAGATGACCGACGAGGTCGGCGCGCTGGTGCTGCGCAACAACTACGCGCAGAACACCGCCCTCTCGCTGGCCCTCGCCCAGTCCTCCAACATGCTCCACGCCCAGCAGCGGTTCATGCGCCGCCTGGTGCGCGACGGCCAGCTGGACCGGGCGCTGGAGTTCCTGCCGTCCGAGCGGCAGATCCGCGAGCGGCTGAACAACGGCCGGGGCCTGACCCAGCCGGAGACCGCCGTCCTGCTCGCGTACACCAAGATCACGGTGGCCGACGCGCTGATCCAGACGAGCCTGCCGGACGACCCGTACTTCAAGCACCTGCTGCACGCGTACTTCCCGACCGCACTGCGCGAGCGGTTCGCCGACCAGGTGGAAAACCACGCCCTGCACCGCGAGATCACCACGACGGTGATGGTCAACGACACCGTCAACACCGGTGGTACGAGCTTCCTGCACCGCATGGTGGAGGAGACCGGGGCGTCCCTGGAGGAGGTCGTCCGGGCGCACACCGCGGCCCGCGCGATCTTCGACCTGAACCAGGTCTGGGACGACGTCGAGGCGCTGGACAACCAGGTGCCCGCCGAGGTGCAGACCCGCATCCGGCTGCACTCCCGGCGGCTGGTCGAGCGCGGCACCCGCTGGCTGCTCAACAACCGCCCGCAGCCGCTGGAGCTGTCCGGCACGATCGACTTCTTCCGTGACCGGGTCGGCGCGGTCTGGGCCGAGCTGCCCAAGCTGCTGCGTGGCAGCGACATGGAGTGGTACGAGTCGATCTACGGGCAGCTGACCGAGGCGGGCGTGCCGGAGGCGCTGGCGCACCGCGTGGCCGGCTTCTCGTCGGCCTTCCCGGCGCTGGACATCGTGGCCATCGCCGACCGCACCGGCAAGGAGCCGCTGGACGTCGCCGAGGTCTACTACGACCTGGGCGACCGGCTGCGGATCAACCAGCTCCTGGACCGCATCCTGGAGCTGCCGCGCGCCGACCGCTGGCAGTCCATGGCCCGCGCCTCGATCCGTGAGGACCTGTTCGCCGCGCACGCCGCGCTGACCGCGGACGTCCTCTCGGCGGGCGACGGCACGGCCACGCCGGAGCAGCGCTTCAAGGCGTGGGAGGAGAAGAACGCCGCGATCCTGGGCCGCGCCCGCGCCACGCTGGAGGAGATCCAGAGCTCGGACTCCTTCGACCTGGCCAACCTGTCGGTCGCGATGCGCACGATGCGGACGCTGCTGCGCCAGCACAGCTGAGCCGTCCAAGAGACATGGGGAAGGCCCCGGAGCATCATGCTCCGGGGCCTTCCCCGTTTCCGTGCGTGCGGCTCACTTCTTGGTGAACGCCTCGTACTCCTTGAGTACGTCCGCGGTCGGGCCGTCCATCAGGAGCTCGCCCTTCTCCAGCCACAGCACCCGGTCGCAGGTGTCCCGGATGGATTTGTTGTTGTGGCTGACCAGGAAGACCGTGCCGGCCTCCTTGCGCAGCTCGCGGATGCGGGCCTCGGAGCGCTTCTGGAACTTCCGGTCACCGGTGGCCAGCGCCTCGTCGATCATCAGGACGTCGTGGTCCTTGGCCGCGGCGATGGAGAACCGCAGCCGGGCCGCCATGCCGGAGGAGTAGGTGCGCATCGGCAGCGAGATGAAGTCGCCCTTCTCGTTGATGCCGGAGAAGTCGACGATGTCCTGGTAGCGCTCGCGGACCTGCTCGCGGGTCATGCCCATGGCCAGCCCGCCCA
>NZ_NHSG01000124.1:0-19122 GCF_020024005.1 Streptomyces purpurogeneiscleroticus | reverse complement strand
AACGGGGTGGGGCAGGGCGGCTCAGCTGCGGGAGGACTTGGGGTCCAGTGCGTCCCGGACCGCGTCGCCGAGCAGGTTGAAGGCGAGCACGGTGATCACGAGTGCGCCGGCCGGGACGGCCAGGAACCACGGGTCGGACAGGTACCAGTTGCCGGCCTGGGCCGCGTTGAGCATCTGACCCCAGGAGGGTGTGGGGTCCTTGACGCCGACGCCGAGGAACGAAAGGGCCGCCTCCGCGGTGATGTTGGTGGGGATCATCATGGTCGCGTAGACCAGCACCACACCCATCACGTTGGGGATGATCTGCCGGAGGATGATGCTCCGGCGGGAGGCCCCGTAGGCCCGTGCGGCCTCGACGAACTCCTGCTCCCGGATGGAGAGCACCTGGCCGCGCACGACTCTGGCCAGGTACGCCCAGCCGAAGAAGCCGAGGATGATGACCAGCGAGGCGATCGGCAGCAGACTGCCCGAGTCGAGCGCTGTACCGCCGAGCCGGGACTGCATGATCGGGGTCAGCGACAGCACCAGGAGCAGGTGTGGGAAGGCCAGGAACAGATCCATCACCCGGCTGATCACCATGTCGACCTTGCCGCCGAAGTATCCGGCGGCGGCGCCGAGCACAGTGCCCAGCACCACCGACACCACCGTGGACAGCAGCGCGATGGTCAGCGAGATCCGCGCGCCGTATGCCAGGCGGGCGAAGATGTCGCGACCGAGACCGGGTTCGAGGCCCAGCCAGTGCTCGCCCGAGGGGAAGCGGTAGTACGACAGCGGAAGGCCCGGAGTGTCGAACTCGTCCAGGTAGTCGGGCCCGGTCCGGGACGTGTACGGGTCCTGGCCCTCGATGGCCACCAGTACCGGGGCCAGGAGGGCGAACAGCACGATCAGGGTCACCACGATCAGTGCGGTGATGGCGATCCGGCTGCGTCGGATACGAAGCCACGCCGTGGCGAGGAGCGATCGCGCGGTCGCAGCCTCCACGGTGGGCGGGGGCCCGGCCTTCGCGACCGCGGTGGGTGACTCATGCAGATCCGTCACGTCGGTCCTTCGGCGCTCGGGGGCTGGGATGGCCGGGACGGTATACCAAAAACCCGAGTTGTCACCAGGGCATGGCGAAATTCTTCAACTTCGCCTGGTACTTACGATCTACGTCTTCCTCTTCTGTATACCAATCCCTACGATGACGGCCCTGCCACGGTTCTCAGGAGGCCGTATGCGTACTCGTTGGCGTGCCCGCCATGTACTCGCCCACCAGGACGGCGGCCATGCGCTGCTGCGGGACGGCGAGGTGGTGTGGGAGGACGACGTCATCGTGTACGTCGGCCCGCGTTACGAAGGCCCGGTCGACGAGGACCGCGACCTCGGTGCGTCCCTCGTCATGCCGGGCCTGATCGACCTGGACGCGCTCACCGACATCGACCATCTGGTGCTGGACTCGTGGTCCGACCCCGAACGCGGCCGCGGACTGCAGTGGTCGCTGGACTACTTCACCCACCGCCGCCACGATGTCTTCACCCCCGACGAACGCAACACGGTCCGCGAGTACGCCCTCGTACAGCTCGCACTGCACGGCATCACCACCTACATGCCGATCGCCTCCGAGGTGCACAGCGAATGGGCCGAGCCCTACGACGAGTTCGTGACGATGGCCGAGACCTCGCGCCGGCTCGGGCTGCGCGGTTACCTCGGGCCCGCGTACCGCTCCGGTGTCAACGTCGCACTGCCCGACGGCAGCCGGGACGTGGCATTCGACGAAGAGCAGGGCCGTACCGGGCTGCGGGACGCCATCCGGTTCCTCGACCATCTCGACAAGCTCGCCGACCCACTGCTGACCGGCGTGCTGCTGCCCTGCCGCATCGAGACCCTCACCGAGGAGCTGCTGCGCGAGACCGCGGACACCGCCCGCCGGCGCGACGTCCTCGTGCGACTGCACGCCCTCCAGGGCGCCCTGGAACGGGACCTGACGCAACGTCGGCACGGCATGACACCCATGCAACTACTCGAAGCCACGGGCCTGTTCGGCACCCGGCTGCTGGTGCCGCACGGGGTGGTCGTGGACCGGCACCCCGACGTGTACGGCGAGGACCGGGGCGATCTCGCCACGCTGGCCCGCGCCGGGGTGTCCGTCGTGCACTGCCCGCTGACCTCCCTGCGGTACGGCTCGGTGCTGCACTCCTTCGACGCGTACCGGCAGGCCGGCATCAACCTCTGCCTCGGCACCGACTCCTTCCCGCCCGACCTCGTCCGCGGCATGGACATCGGCGTCCACCTCGCCAAGCTCCTCGACGGCCGGCTGGACGCGGCCCCCGCCGAGCACTACATCGAGGCCGCCACGCTCGGCGGCGCCCGTGCCCTGGGCCGTACCGACCTGGGCCGCCTTCAGGCCGGCGCCCAGGCCGACCTCGTCGCCTTCGACATCGGCGACATCCGCGACGGCGTACAGGACGACCCCGTACGTACATTCCTCCTCAACGGCACCGCCCGGCAGGCCACGAACTCCGTTGTCGCAGGCCGTCCCGTTCTCGTCGACCGCACCCTCCCCGGCATCGACCTCACCGCTCTCCAGCAGCGGGCGCAGCGCCTGTTCGAGCGGATGCGGGCGGCATACAGCGAGCGCGACACCCTGCGCCGGGACGCCGACACACTGTTCCCGTCGACCTTCCCGCCCTTTCGGGCCGCGCAACGCCCGTAGAATGACACGACAACACCATTGGTATACCAAAGGTGTTGTCATGGCCGTGAGGGGAGATCTCCGTATGGCAGGAGCAGTTGGCGGCGAGCCGGAGTCGGTGCGGGTCGCACGGCTGGTCCGTGACGACATCCTCGACGGGGTCCGCCTCCCGGGGAGCAAGCTCGTCGAGCGGGACCTCGCGAACGAGCTCGGAGTCAGCAGGGTGCCGGTGCGGGACGCGTTGAAGACGCTCGTCGCCGAGGGGCTGGTCACGCCACGCCCCCGCACCTGGGCCGTAGTACGGGAGTTCACTCCCTGCGACATCGCCGATCTCAACGAGGTGCGCTCGGCGTTGGAGGTCCTCACGTTCAAACTGGCGGCGCAACGGTACACCCGCGCGGGGCTGGCACGGCTGCGCGCCACGCTGAACGCCGAGTTCGACGCGGCGGGGGCCGGGGACGCCGTCGCCGCGCGCCGCGCCGCCGCCGACTTCCACGAGTGTGTCATCGAGCTGGCCGGCAATCAGCTGCTCAACGAGTTGCAGCTCACGCTGCGCAGCCGCATGCGCTGGCTGCTGGGCCAGCACGACGACCTGCTGCGGGTCGCCGAGGAGCATCAGCGCCTGTACGACGCGGTCGCGCAGCGCGATGTCGCCGGAGTCGAGCAACTCGTCCTGCGGCACCTGGAAACCGGGCGGTACCTCCAGGACGTACATCACGGCAGGGGCGCCCCCGCGGCACGGTAAACACCGCGCCGCGGGTCACCCGTGGACGACACCAGGGGCGCACATTCGTCACCGTCGTCAAAGCCATGAAACAAACGGTATACCATTTTGTCACAGGGCTCCGGCTCGACCCGAAGGGTCTACTCGGCGTCGACCGCGAGGCTTTCGCCGTCGACATCGCGGATCGGCGTGGCGCGGTCCGCGATGACCGCGTACAGCACGGCGGCGAGGATGGCGCCGATGAACCAGGAGAACCCCGCGACGGAGTGGAACGCCGGCACCAGGGCGACGACCACGGCGATCGCGGCGCTGGGGATGAAGGCGGCAACAGCACGCGGGTTGTAGCCGCGGCGGTAGTGGTACTCGCCCTGCGCGCCCTCGGTGTACAGGTCGGGCACGTTCACCCGGGCCTTACGCAGCAGCCAGTAGTCCGCCATGATCACGCCGAACAGCGGTCCGAGCAGGGCACCGAGTCCGCCGAGGAAGTAGTTGACCACGACCGGGTTGTTGTAGAGGTTCCAGGGCGTGATGACCAGGCCCAGTACGGCGCTCACGACGGCGGCGCGCCGGAAGTTCAGCCGCTGCGGGAAGAGGTCCACCAGCGCGTAGATGGGCGCGACAAAGTTGGCCAGCAGGTTCACCGCCACCGTCAGGGCGATGAGCGCGAGGGACGCCGCCGCCAGCAGGGCCATGTTCGGGATGGTCCGGACGATGTCGGTGGGGCTGGTGATGACCTGTCCGTCGAGCTTGAACTGGGCCCCGCTGAGGACCGCCACGATGACGGCGAAGAAGAGCATGTTCACCGGGATACCGACCACGTTTCCGCGGACGATGGAGGTGCGGCTCCTGGCGGACCTGGTGAAGTCGCAGAAGTTCAGTACGAACGTCCCGTAGATCACCACCCACAGGGCGGCGGCCTGCAGCACCTGCAGCCACATCGCGCCGCCGGTCAGCGGCGAATCGATCGACAGGGAGATCGAGGCGTCCGCGCGGACGAACATCCACGCCGCGAGAGCACACATCGTGATCAGCGTCGTGGGCGCGGCGAACGCCATGTACCGGCGGATCATCTGCATCCCGTAACTCGCGATCACCACCTGCAGGGCCCACAGCACCATGAAGGTGATCCAGCCGAGCGTCGACTGACCGAGCACGGAGTTGTGATCCAGGCTCTTCAGCCCGGGGAACATCGCCGTGAGCAGGGCGCTCAGGACCATGGCCGCGAGGTAGGTCTGGATGCCGAACCAGGCGATGGCGACGGCACCACGCACCGCGGCCGGGATCTTCGCCCCGTTGATGCCGAACGCGATGCGGCTCATGACCGGGAAGGGGACGCCCGTCTTGTGCCCCATGAACCCGGACAGGGTCAGCAGGAGAAAGAGCAGAACAGAGGCGATGGCGAACGCCGCGAGGATGCCCCACACGCTCAGCCCGAGCGCAAAGAGACCGATGGCGAAGGCATAGTTGCCGAGGCTGTGCACGTCATTGGCCCAGAGCGTGAAGACGTTGTAGGCGCCCCAGCGACGCCCTTCGCGCTTCGTCGGGGCGAGGTCGTACGTGTAGAGACCGGCGCTGACGGCAGTGCCGGTGTCCACGGACGACCGGTCCTCCAGGGCAGTCATGGGGGCTCCTGGGATCAGGGGATGGGAGGCAGAGAGTTCCGCGGGTTCCGCAAGTTCCGCAAAGTGAAAGTAGTTTTTCGTTCCGCAGAACGTAGATTCCACCGCTCGACGGAGTCAAGGGTTCCGCCATGTCACCGGCCCCCGTTTTGTATACCAATACGAAACTGCCAACAAGGGGTTGCTTTCTGGGTGCGAGTGTGCTGATCGTGGCGGTGGGCGTCGCCGGACGGGCCTGACGCGAAAGTCACCAGTCGCTCACCCCAGCCCCCGCCCCCACTACGCTCCGTAATCACCCAACCGAATCACCTGCCCCATTCGCCTCGCAGGCCCACTCACCACACGCCAGACTGGACGTATCTACAGTCGAAGCGAGGAGCGGACTGCATGAGGGTGGCGCTGGCCCAGACGGACTGCGTGCTCGGTGACGTGGATGCGAACCTCGCTGTGGCTCGCGAGCAGGCCGAACTGGCCGCCGAACAGGGAGCGGACCTCGTCGTCTTCCCCGAACTCAGCCTGAACGGCTACCACTTGGGCGCGCTGCAGCGGGACACCTCCATCGAGGTGCGTGATCCGCGGCTGCTGGAGCTGAGCATGCTCGGCCCGGACGTCCTCGTCGGCTTCCACGAGCACACCAGCCTGCGCGCGTACAACACCGCCGCGCACTTCGCCGACGGCGCGCTCACGCACACGCACCGCAAGCTGTATCTCCCCAACTACCTGGCCTGGGAGGAGCGCAAGCACGTCAGCCCCGGCCAGTCACTGCGCGCGTACGACCTCACCAAGTCGCCCACCGGAGGCCGAGGCGCGACGCTGGTCTGCAACGACGCCTGGCAGCCCGCGCTGCCCTGGCTCGCCGTCCAGGACGGCGCCGAGGTCCTCTTCGTACCGACCAACAGCGCCGCGAGCCTGGACCCGGAGGCCATGGACACCACGTTGTACTGGGACACACTGCTCTCCTATACGGCGCGGATGCTGCAGTGCTGGGTGGTCTTCGTCAACCGCGTCGGCAACGAGAACGGTGCCTCGTTCTGGGGCGGCTCACGCGTCGTGGACCCGCGGGGCGCGGTCGTGGCCCAGGCCCCGAAGTGGGAGCCGTCCCTGGTCACGGTCGACATCGACCTCTCCGAGGCCCGCCGCCAACGCCGCGCCGTCCCCCTGGTCGCCGAAGCCCGCCTCGGCCTCATCGCCCGCGAGGTCCAACGCCTCATCAACGAGGGCGGCGACAGCTGATCCGACTGCGCGGTGATACCGACCCACCTCCCGATACGAGTGGGCCCCTGCCCGGACTCCGGGCAGGGGCGCGACCTCGTCCGGGCTCCCCAGAGCCGTTACGTATGGCCGGCGAGCTGGAGCATCTCGACCCTGCCGTTGCCTCCTCCCTCGTCCAGGACCAGGAACGTGGCGCGCGAGCTCTGGCTCAGGCGGATCTGGAACTGATCGCCCAGCAACCTCTTGTAGTTGGTGTCGCCGGCCCTCGCGGCTGCCTGAGCAGGGTGGAGTCCCTCGCTCTGAATCGCGTTCTGGAACACGTCGAACGTCACCTGCTCGGAATTGGTGAGCTGGCCGACGACATCCATCCGGCTCTTATCGAACGTCCAAGGCATGGTGTGCCTATTCCGTCGTGACGGTGATGTCCTCGAGGGTCAGATTTTTGACGGCTAATTCAACGCCGCCAAAGGAGCGCTCGAACTCATTTCGTCCCACCCTGAGCGCGTTGACCTCGGTCGCGGACCCGCCGGCCGTCATCTCGAAGTTCCCATCGGCCTTGCAGTCGACGATCACCTTGGTCTGCCTGCCGAAAGCCCAGGTGGGGATGTGTCCCTGCACTTCCTGCGGGGCGAGACGAAAAGGACCGGCCATGGTTGATGCCTCCCGTGATTCTCGGCTTTTTCACTTCTCGCCTGAATGAGTACCGGCCCTCACCGATTCCCGTCAAGATCGCAAAGAGCCGGACCGGGTGGATTCGGACGCCCTAAAGATCCTGAATAGGTCTGCTACGAGAAGCCGCAGGGCGTGTCCGCCAGTTGTCCGGAAAATGTCCAAAGATTTACGGAGGCCCGGTCGTCGCGGTTGCAGTGGGCGCGAAATGGCGATGACCCGCGGTACGCGGCGGCGGCCACCACGGACGAACCGGCACGGCCCGAGCGGACCGCGAGCTCGCGAGCGAAGAGGAGGGTTGGCCGATTGTCGCGCCCGGCTACGGGCGCCCCTGCCCGAAGAGCATCGGGACGCGGAGCGCAACTTCCGGCACTGTGCACCCCAAAGGAGGCGACCCGGCCGACGCCGCGGGGCCGCCAGTCACGTCATCCGCGAGGACACAATTCCGTCCGGCGATCCGCGGTGAGCGGCTCCGGGCGGATTCCCCGTGCTCGTTCGGCCCTGGCCACCATGAGTTCCATCCGGTCGGCGATGCAGGTCACCGGGTCCGGTGTGGGATGGAGTTCCCGGAAAGCCGTCGCAAGGGTCCGCTGATCCAAACGGTCCAGACCGGTCAGGCATTTCTGCGCCGCTGTACGGGTGTTGGCAAGGGCAGCCGACCATAATGCCTGCTGGCCGGGGTCGGGTATCGGAAAGTAAGCGGCGGCCCGGTCGGGCAGTTGGCGCAAGTCGGCGCAGGCCAGACGCATTGCGGAGACGTCGATATGGCCGCCATCGATGCCGGCGCCGCGGTCCAGGTCGCGAATGTCCTTGGCGTAATCCGCAAGCAGGTCACCGCCACCGAAATGGGACCAGGCCCATATCTGCGCGTCGCGCACCTCGGAAGATACCGGGCCCTTGAACAGGCCGGTCAAAGTCCGGTCGATCCCGTCCGAGGCCGAGGAATTGCCTGACTCCGTCTGCTGGAAATAGCCGAAATAGCCCGTCGCACAGGCACCGACGAGTACCGAGCAGGCCACCGCCGTCCCGGCCACGCGAGCGGTGCGCCAACCGGTCCGACGCACCACCACGGTCTCGGTATCGGGAGTGCGTTGGCAGATGGGCACACGTCGGCGCCCGCGTAGCGGTGCGGTGATGAGTGCGCCCAACAGCGCGGTGACCAGGGTGGCCATCCCGGCCATGGCGAGCAGTTGAGGCAGAAAGAGACTCAGGACCACCCAGATTTCGTCACTGGCCGGCTCGCACGTGGCGTTGACCGTCGCCAGCGGCGGCACGCAACCATCGGTCTGCGTGAGGGCGAACAGGACGACAAGGGCGGTGGCCATGGCGGTTCCCGCAGCGGCCATCGCCGTCGCCGCATTGCCCCGCCCGGTGAAGAACACGGCGAACGACGCACCCGCGGCAGTGCAGAACAGGATCGCAAAGAACCAACCCGTGGAGAGGGTCACCGCCTGCAGTACTGGTTGCTTGTCGTCCCAGATCGCCTCGTGCGCCCGGCTGGTGACGAGGACCAGACCCACTCCCGCCACGGTCCCACCGAGCAGGCCGATCACGGTCGCGGCGGACCCGCGACGGCCACCGGACGTGCGGCGACGGCGCGCCAGGCCGGCCAGCGGAACGATCCACAGTGCGCTGGTCAGCCAGACACTCCACCCGAAGCTGCCCAACGACAGGACGGGCAGCGCCAGCGTCGCGATGACGTCCATGGTGGTGGAGGGCGGCATGTCGCCGTAGAGCCCGGTGAGGATTTCCTCGGTCGACAACGGCAGGCCGCCGGCGAAGGTCCGGCCGGCGGCCTGCCACCACGCAAACCACCAGGCCAATGCCGCGCCGCTGACGGCCAGAGTGAGCGCCGCCGCCACACGTCGACGGCCGGGCCGCATATCGGCCCACAGCGCGGCACACGCCCCCGTCCACCACAGCACGGCAGCGGGCACGAGCACGACCAACCCGAGCAGCAGCCCCTGGGGCCATGGGGGCAGCCACCGGCCGCCCAGGGACTGGCTCACCAGCAGATCGCCGCCGAGACAGCCGGCACCCAGCCACAACCCCACCCGCAGGACAGCTGGGGGCGCGGCACCCTCGCTGACGCTGCGTGTCACACTGCGCCAGACCGCGACTCCGGCGACTGCTGCGGCCAACGTCGCCGCCGGCCAGCTGCCATGGTCGACCAATTGCTCGTTGGCACCCGGCGTGAAGTTCAGGTGGTAACCGAAGATGGTCACTGCGACACCGGTGAGGAACATCGGCATCGCGCTGAGGGCGAATACGGCTGCGGGGTTCTCCGTCGCGGCTGCCCGTGCCGACCAGTCGGGGTGCGTGCGCAGCGCCGAGCGGACCGCTCCGGCCGCCGCTCGCAATCGGCTCGGGCTGCTCGGCGCGGCCGTGATGTGGCGGGTCCAGTAGCTTCGGTCGGCTTGGTTGCCGACCGCTTCGATGTCGGCGCAGATCTCGCGGGTACGCAGCACATCGGCCATGGCCAGGTAGGTGAGGGCGACCAGGAACGCCGACATGACGAGGGTGCGGACCAGCAAGGGCGCTGATGCGGACCAGTATCCCGGCGAGGGTTCCGACAACGTGGTAGCGAGGTACCAACTGGCCACCACTGCATAGGGAATGAGCGCGCCGATGACGAAGATGCGCCAGATCGCGACGGTGAGATACGTGATGTCGACGTCGCCGTTGCGGAGGTGAGCGAACTCGTGCAGCAGGGTCGCCTCGAATGCCCGCCGGTCCCTGCCGAACAGCACGACCAGACCACCGTCCAGCCGTACGCTGTACCGACGCAGCCTCCCGAACACGATCGCGTTCGACTGTGACGCCGTCGGATCCACGACGAAACGAGGCACGCGACGCAGTCCGGCCACGCCCACCAAGCGGGTCAACTCGGCGCGCAACGCCCCATCGGCATCCATGCTCGCCACCGGCACCACTCGGCCGGACCGCTCCTTCCAGTACGGAAGCAGCGCGTACAACAACACGGCCAGGACCACCAGGGCCGCGGTGGCGAGGTACGGCAGCGCCAGGGTGAGGCTGCCGCCGGCGTTGTCGTCGAGGCAGCGTTCGAAGGCAGGCGTGCCGGTGAGCATCTGGTTCCACAGGCTGTTGGCCTGTGGGTCGTAGCCCGCGGCCAATGCACAGCCGTCGGCCATGCCCCCCGGGTCGGTGAGCGGGCGCAACAGGTTCGACATCATGTGGGTCGAACTCGCGAGGAACAGCACGATCAGCAGGACGAATCGCTGAGTCGTCCCCGCGCGCAAGCCGCCCCGCTTCCGGGCACCCGCGGGTCCGGCCTCGCTGTCAACGGCCGTTGTCATGAGGCGGGTTCGTCGCCCTCGTCCGCCAGGACCAGCCTCGCCACCACCGCGTCCGCGATCGCGGTGGCCCGTTCCTCCGGCAGGCCCCGTTGCGCGGCAGTCTCCAGCACCCGCTGCCGGACCTCCGCGAGCTGCTCACGGCTCAGCGGAGGAACGGCAACGGGCGCGGACTGCCTGCGGAGCGCCTTGCGCCACAGCGTTTTCGCCCCCTCGACCATGCCGTCCACCGCGGTACCCACTGCCCGGTTGGCCATCTGGTCCAGCACCAGCCATACCACTGGTGTCACCAGCGTGAAGACCTCGCCCAGACCAAAACCCAACGGCTCACGAGGCCCGCGCCGACGGCTCAACCGCCGTACCGCCACGGTGTCATCGAGGAGGGCGAGGCCGTCCACCAGGGGCAGTTCCTCGGGCGCGATGTCGGCCACCACCTCGCGGACGACATCACGCACCAGGACCCCGCCCGTGACATCTGCGTGCTCACCGGGCGAAACACCTGCGCGCTCATCGGGCGAAGCCGTTCCCTCGCCGTCGGAGCTGCCGTGCTTCATGAGGGGAACCTCCAGGAACAATCGCGTTGCGTCCGTACTTCTTCCCGTGTCGCTTCAGCGAATGGCGCAGTCGTCTCCGCCATGTTCATCGTGGGGACGGCAGATCGGGGAGGGCGGAGACTTTCTGACGGTTGTCGGCCGCCAGCCGCACCAGGCGCTCGTATTCCGCGGTGGTGAGCGCGATATCGGAGGTACGGATCTGCCCGTGGTATTGACCGTGCGTGGCGCCGTCCGAGACCGGGGAACCCTTGGCGGTGCATGACAGGTCGCTCGACCTGCCTGGCTTGATCAGGGCGGCACCGGAGCACTTCCGCCCGAGAGGCACGGAGTCTCCATCCCGTTCGATGACCCACGCATAGTTCACTTGCACCGCGCGGCCGGCAGCGGGGGACGAGGTCTCGCCGAGGAATGTGACGGTCACCCGGGCGGTGAAGGTGCACGCGGTGGGGCCGCAGGCTCCCTTGTAGTCGCGGAGAATCTGCGTGGTCACGCTGATCTGGGAATTCACCGCCTTGCGCGCGATGTCGAATTTCTTGGGAAAGGTGCTGTAGAACCGGTTCACCTCAGCTCGTGGCATCGCCTCGATATCGAGCACGGCCGATGAGCCGGGGAAAGTGATGCGGTCGACGAACCGAGCACCGCCGGCCAGTTCTTTACCGAGGCAAATGGTCATGCCGTCGGCGTGGATGGGTGTGCAGGTGTGATCGCCGATGGTGACAGGTTCGCCGGCGGTGATCTTCTCGTCAGGGACCTTTTCCAGCAACAGGGTCTTCGCCAGTGCTGGGGGCGCGAGGGTGGCCGCGAGGTCCTGGGAGAACAACAGGCCCGGCGCTGTCATCTGGGGTTTTTCCGCGAGCACCGGGGCCTTGTCGGCCATCCCCAGCGACTGCCAGGCGTCGGCGTCTCCCCGTACGAACGATTTGCCGTCGATACCCAAGTAGTCGAGCGTGCGGTTACGGGACGGCTTCAGGCTTCCCAGTGCGTCACCGGGGTTGCTGACGACCAGGTCCAGTTTCGCGGCTTTCCGGTTCTTGACCTTGATGGTGCCGGTGTAGTGCAGCGCCGGCGCCTTGCGCAGCATTTCGGCGGACCGGGCCAGCTCGGCGCGCAGGGACGAATTGGGTCCGTCAGGGCCCGTGCTGATGATCCACAAGGTGGATGCAACGGCGACGATGAGAGCCAGAAGCGCGATGAGCATGATCCCCCGGGACCGGCGACGCCGGTCCGAGCCCTCGCGACCAGGCCCGCCGGGCTCTTCGCGCGCATCCGGTTCCTCGCGCGCATCAGGCTCTTCCCGTGCATCGGACTCTTCGTGTGCATCGGGCTCTTCGTGTGCAGCAGAAGGCGGCGGGTTCTCCGGCGGTTCGGGGCGAGTGGAGTTGTCAGTCATGTGCCCTCGTTATTTTTTCCCGCCGCGCCCGGCGATACAGGTGACCGGAATGATCGTGGGGTAGGTGTACGACCGCTCGGCCACGACCTTGCCGTCGATGGTGATGCGGCAGGTGGTGGTGCCGGTCCCCTTGATGTCCTTACGGTCCGGAATCGCTCCCGTTTCGCAGGAATCTCCCCCGATTGCCCGACCGATGCAGCCGGATCCGTTGGCCATCAGATGCACCCAGGGCTTCTTGCCCTCCACGGTGAGCGTGACCTTCCAGGGCGACTCCGCCGACAGTTTCCCCTTGTCCTTGTCGCCGAGCGTTTTTATGCCCTTCGATCCATTCGCATACCCGAAGTAGTTGATCTCCATCGGCCGTCCGTAGTCGGACGTGGCCTCCAGTACGACGGTGTGGCGCTCACCCGGCGCTTTGGCCTTGCCTTCGCCACTGTCCCCGCCACACGCCGCGAGCGTGAGCACTCCGCTCACCGCGGTGATCGCGACCCGCCCCCTGGCGCCTCGCATCCACCGATGCCCTTGCTCTGAGTCACCTGCCACTCTCGTTTCCCCCGTCATTCCAGGCCAGCTGAGCCACTCAGAGTAGGGTCTGCGAACATCGGTGTACATAGATTGTTCCGCACCAAAGCCGCCACGGGGGACGCTCAACTGACCTTTGGCCAGGGGCAGTTCATCGAAACTGTCGCGCGGATGTCCGAGGCCGAGCCGCCTCGCCGACCCGCGGTCCGGGCTGTACCGAGCACAGCCCCGAGTGCAGCCCCAAGTACAGCTCCGAGCACAGCAAGACCGCATCGGCAGGCGCCCGGCGGGGAACCTGCACTACGATCGATGGCGAGGGCTGCTCAGGGCCGTCTCCACCCCGGGCGGGGCCCCTGACCGGCGAGGGGACACGGAGTCCTGGGCCCGGGAGGAAGGCGATGTTCCGCCGTTCGCGTGGTTTGCGCGTGGTTTGCATGGTCTCGCGTGGCGGCTCATGGTCCGAGGTACCTCGGAGGGTCAATGTCCCGGCATCGTTCCCATCGGCCCGCGAACGCCGACAGCCTGCTGGCGGAACTCGGTCGGCTCACGACCCAGGCGCTGGAACGGGCGGAGCTGCAGCGGGCCCGGATCGAGCTGGCCGAGGCCCTGCAGCGCGAGATGCTGCCGGACTCCCTCCCCGAACTGCCCGGGCTGCGGGCGGCCGCCCGGTACGCACCCGCCCGGGACGGCCTGGACATCGGCGGCGACTGGTACGACGGCTTCCGGCTGCCGGACGGGTCGCTCGGGTTCTCGATAGGCGACGTCCAGGGCCACGACGTGGAGGCGGCAGCCTTCATGGGGCAGGTACGCATCGGCCTGCGCGCGGTGGCCGCGTTCACCACCGACCCCGGCGAGGTGCTCAGCCGCACCAACGACCTGCTCGCGACGTTGGACAGCAGCCTCTTCGCGACCTGCACCTTCCTCCGCTTCGACCCGGCCACCCGGGAACTGTCCGGCGCCCGGGCCGGCCACGTCCCCACCGTATGGGCGACAGCCGACGGGGAAAGCGGCATCACTGCGGACGAGGGAGGCGTCCCCCTGGGCATCACGCCCGGCGAGAGCTTCCCGGTCACCCGTCACCCACTGTCCGCACCGGGAGTATGCGTCCTGGTCACCGACGGAGTACTGGAGGGACCGGCCTTCCCGATAGAGGCCGGGCTGGAACACGTGCTGCGGATCGTCAGGGCCGGCGCTGACGGCCCCCCGGACGAGCTGGCGGCCAAGGTCATCACTGTGGCCGACCTGACCGGGCACACCGACGACGCGGCGGTACTGGTCCTGCGCTACGACGAGTGATCGACCGGGCCCGGCCCCGCGTGTCACGGCCCGCCCGGGGCACGGGCCGTTGTCTGATGGCGACGTGGTGCGATCCGAGGGCTTGCGACGCCCGGCAGCGACGGGGCTCACGATCCTCGTCGTCGCCGTTGCGTACGCCGCGACGGGGAAACTCGGCCTGCTGGAACAGGTGGTCATCGCGGGCGCACGCGTCACGCCGTTGTGGCCGCCCACCGGCGTGGCCCTGGCCTGTCTGCTGCTCGCCGGCGTCCGCGTCTGGCCCGGGATCGCCCTGGGCGCTCTGCTGATCATGGCGACCCTCGGGCCGCTGACCCCCGCCGCCCTCGCGATCGCCTTCGGCAACACGGCGGGCCCGCTCTGCTCCTATTGGTTACTGCGGCGCGCAGGCATCCGGACCGGGCTCGACCGGCTGGGCGACGGTCTGCTGCTGGTCTTCGGCGGCCTCGCCGGGACGCTGGTCAGCTCCGGGGTCGGGAGCGGAACGCTGCTGCTCACCGGCGAGGTTTCCGCGGACGAGTTCTGGCGCGCCTGGACCGCGTGGTGGACCGGGGATGCGATGGGGGTACTGGTGGTCACACCGGTACTGCTCAGCCTGCACGCCGCCCGGCCGCTCATGGAGGGGGGCCTGCGGGAGTGGGCCGAGCCCGCGGTACTGCTGGCCGCCACGGCCGTCGTCACGACCGCCGTCACCAACATCTCCCTCCACCTGCTGTTCCTGGTCTTCCCGCTGCTGATCTGGGCCGCGCTGCGCACCCGCCTGGTCGGCGCCGCGCCGTGCGTGCTGCTGCTGTCCGTGCTCACCGTGGTGGCGGCGGCCCAGCGCCGCGGGCCGTTCACGGACGAGAGCATCGTCGAGACCATGGTCATCCTGCAGGCGCTCAACGGTGCAGCCTCACTGACCACCCTGCTGCTGGCGGCCGTCGTCGCCGAGCGGGAGAACACGTACCAGAAAATCGAGCAGGCATGCACCGTGCTCACCGAGGTGGTATCCAGCCTCGCGCCGTCCCGGGCACCCGATCTCCGGCCGCCGCCCGACGCGCAGGACCCGGAATGACCGTATGCCACCAGGACGGCCGGCAGGGCGCCCGGAGGACCCGGAGGACCCGGAGGCGTTACTCAGCTGCGTTGTCGCGCGTGCGCTGGTAGTGCCGCCTGGCCTTCATCCTGTTGCCGCAAACGGCCATGGAACACCATCGGGCCCTGTTGGTCTTGCTGCGGTCGAGGAGAAACAGACAGCACTCCGGATTGGCGCACGGACGCAGCCGGCCAGGCTTCGCCTCCTGCAACGCACTCCACGCCATGACCGCCTCCACTGCCAGTCGGCGCTCCGCGGGGGCGTCCAATTCCCAGACCACTCCCTCGGGGGAGAGACGCGGTCGGTACACCACGCCCTCGAGGGTCGGGGCCAGTGACGTGGCCGGCCGAGTGCCGCGCAGCACTTCCTGAAGGACATCGCGCGCCTGCACCAGGTGCCGGAGCTCCTCTGCGCTGCCACTCCCCCCGTGCGCCCGCTGCCAGGCCTTGGCCGCTTCGGGGTCCGCCAGCTCGTCCCGGGCTGCCCCGTTGACCACCGGCGTGGTGTTGAGGAGCTCCAGCAGTGTGTTCTGCCGCTCTGGATCAACCACCGCCGACACCTCCTAACCGGATTGGTCCGCCTGGCAGGTTACACGAACCGGGTCAATCGACTGGCCACAGCCATTCCCCGCAGGCGGCGACTCCCCCTTCAATCAAGCCTAACCAACCTAACCACTAAACACCTCTTGACTGGTTACACCGAGCATGCTCGACTGTGCGCGTAACCACCAAAACGCGATAGAGGGGTTAGGTCGATGTCTCCCACGGTCCGCCACCGCACCACCACCGTCAACGGTCTCGAGGTCTTCTACCGGGAGGCAGGCGACCCGAAGGCGCCCGCCGTCGTCCTTCTCCACGGCTTCCCGACCAGCTCGCACATGTTCCGCAATCTGATCCCGGCGCTCGCCGACCGCTACCACGTGATCGCTCCCGACCACATCGGCTTCGGTCAGTCCGCGATGCCTGCGCTGCAGGACTTCCCGTACACCTTTGACGCCCTTGCCGAGGTCACCTCCGGGCTGCTTCAGCAGCTGGGCATCGACAGGTTCGCGACCTACGTGCAGGACTACGGCGCCCCCATCGCCTGGCGGCTCGCCCTCCAGGGCCCGGAGCGGATCACCGCGATCATCACCCAGAACGGCAACGCCTACGAAGAGGGCCTCGTCAAGTCCTTCTGGGACGGCCTCTTCGCCTACGCCGCGGCCCCCGGACCGGACACCGAGGCGCCCATGCGCGCGGCCCTGACCCCCGAGGTCACCCGCTGGCAGTACGTCAACGGCGTCGGCGACCCGAGCCTGGTCAGCCCGGACAACTGGGTCCACGACCAGGCACTGCTGGACCGGCCCGGCAACGACGAGATCCAGCTCAAGCTCTTCCGCGACTACCCCACCAACGTGGACCTCTACCCGGCCGTCCACCAGTACTTCCGCGACTCCCAGGTCCCGCTGCTGGCGGTCTGGGGTGCGGGTGACGAGATCTTCGGCCCCGATGGCGCCACGGCGTTCCGCCAGGACCTGCCCGACGCCGAGATCCACCTGCTCGAGTCCGGCCACTTCGCCCTGGAAAGCCACCTCGACACCATCACCGAGCACATCCGCGACTTCCTCGCCCGCGTCCTGAACTGACACGCAGGGATACCGAGACGGCTGCGGCGGCCGGGGGCCGGACATGCCCGTGGATCAGCCGGCCAGGCCCGATGGACGGGCCTGGCCGGCAGCCTGGTCGGCTACGGGGACGCGGAGTCCGCCCTTGAGGTCACCGCGGAGTCCACCCTTGAGGTCACCGAGGAAGAGCTGACCGCCCGCGCCGAGTTGGCCCCGCCGCACCGGCCCCCGGTCCCGGGCCGCGGCTGCGCGCGCCTTCACTGACCAGGTCGCCCGGGCCCAGTCCGCACACGGCAGCGACTTCACATCGCGCGCTGCTTCGCACCGCACGCTTCCGCTCGTGCGCCGTCGCACCGTCGTGCTGTCGTGCTGCCGTGCCGTGAGAACACCCAAGGCCGTCCGCGATGCCGACGGCCCCACTGAGTCGTTGCCTCTTGCCACCCCCGCCACCCCGGCCGCGTCACGCGCCGACCCGTTGGGTGCAACCTCAACTCCGAGCGAAGGAACCCTCCTTGCTGCCCAAGACCATGTCCGCCGTACTCCTGACCGGCCACGGCGGGATCGACAAGCTGGACTACCACACCGACGTCCCCGTCCGGCGGCGCCCAGGGCTTCGACTCGGTCACCGACGACGACCGGGCCACCTGGTCCGGCACCGCCCTCACGTTCCCGCGCATCCAGGGCGCCGACGTCTGCGGCCGGGTCGTCGCGGTCGGGGACGGGGTGCCCCACGAGCGCATCGGAGAGCGCGTCCTGGTTCGCACCATGCTCCGCGGCCCGGTCGACTTCGCGCCCTACGCCTGCTGGACGTACGGCAGTGAGTGCGACGGCGGCTTCGCCCAGTACGCCACCGCCCCGGCCGCCGACACCTACGCGGTCGCGAGCGACTGGAGCGACGCCGAGCTGGCGGCCGTCCCCTGCGCGTACTCCACCGCCGAGAACATGCTGCACCGGGCCGACGTCGGCGCCGAGCACGTGCTGATCACGGGTGCCTCGGGCGGCGTGGGTCTCGCCGCAGTGCAGCTCGCGAAGCGGCGCGGGGCGACCCTCACCGCCGTCTTTACGCAAGGAGACCGCAGCCATGAAGCTCACCCAGATAGAGCTCTTCCAGGCCGACCTGCCCTACTCCGGCGGCACCTACCTGCTCTCCGGTGGCCGTACCTACACCTCCTTCCACGCCTCCATCGTCCGTATCACCTGTGACGACGGCACCCAGGGCTGGGGCGAGTCCACCCCCTTCGGGTCCACCTGGATCGCCTCGCACGCGCGCGGCGTACGGGCCGGCATCGAGGAGCTCGCCCCGCATCTGCTGGGCCGCGACCCGCGCCAGAGCGACCGCATCAACGACGCCATGGACGAGGCCCTCACCGGCCACAACCACGCCAAGACCGCGATTGACGTGGCCTGTTGGGACGCCTTCGGAAAGTCGGTCGGCCTGCCTGTGGCCGAGCTCCTCGGCGGCTCAACCGGCGTCGGCATGGCACAGATGTCGTCCATCCACGCCGGTGACCCGGAGGAGATGCGCGCGCGGGTGGCCGACCACCGCGCCCGCGGTTACCGCTCCCACTCCGTCAAGATCGGCGCCTCGGAGGAGGAGGGCGGCCCGACGCTGGACGCCGAGCGCATCGCCGCCAGTCTCGCCGACTTCCGCCCCGGCGAGTTCTTCCTCGTCGACGCCAACAACGGACTGCTGCCCGAGTCCGTACTGCGGATGCTGCGCCTGCTTCCCGCCGGCCTCGACTTCACGCTGGAGGCGCCCTGCGCGACCTGGCGGGAGACCATGTCGCTGCGGAAGCGCTGCCCGTATCCGATCATCATCGACGAACTGGGCGTGGAGGACGCCGACATCGCGTTTGCGGCCGCGGGCGACGTCGCCGATGGTATCGGGCTGAAGATCTCCAAGGCGGGCGGCCTGACCCGCGGCCGCCGCCACCGCGACATCGCCCGTGCCAACGGTCTGACCGTCTCGGTGCAGGACACGGTCGGCTCCGCGATCGCCTTCGCCGGCATCGTCCATCTCGGCGCCACCGTCCCGCCCCGG
This sequence comes from Streptomyces purpurogeneiscleroticus, assembly GCF_020024005.1. Classification (NCBI taxonomy): domain Bacteria; kingdom Bacillati; phylum Actinomycetota; class Actinomycetes; order Kitasatosporales; family Streptomycetaceae; genus Streptomyces; species Streptomyces purpurogeneiscleroticus. The sequence goes on along the minus strand of NZ_NHSG01000124.1, from coordinate 432 downwards.
ATGCTGCGCTCGGTCCTCAACTGCGCCGACATGGTGACGCTGAAGACCGCCGAGTTCGACGCGGTCGGCGAGGACGGGCTGGTGCGGCCGCCCGCCGCGCCGGGCCTGGGCCTCGAAGTCGACGAGAAGGTCCTCGGCGAGCCGATCGCGCTGTGGTCGCTGTGATGCGCTGAGGACGGCGGACGAGCCGGGCACGGCATGCGACAGCCACCGGGGAAGCGGGTGTTGAACCGGGCAACCCACCGAGGTGAGCTGTCCGGCCCGCCTGCGAGGCCGTCCGGTCTGTAGTCAAGGGCAGCCAGCCATGGCGTTGTGTCGGCCATCGGCCCGTTCAGCCCCGTCGTACCGCTCCGAGCTGGGCCCGGTGCAGGCCCGGGGACGCGAAGCGCTGCGCCACCACGCGCAGGACACGGGCCTGCACCGGGCCCAGCT
>NZ_NHSG01000123.1:0-19255 GCF_020024005.1 Streptomyces purpurogeneiscleroticus | reverse complement strand
CCCGCACCCTCGCCGAACAGGTGCGCCCCGCGCTCGCCTCGCTCGCCGACCCCGTCGTCGGCGCCCCGCTGGAGGGCCCCGAGCGGGACCGCGCCCGCGAACTGCTCGGCGCCGCCGCGACCGTGCTGGACGCGGTGGCCGCCGCCATCCGCCATGCCCGGCCGGTCCGGCTGCCCGCCGACGCCCTGGACGCCCTGGAGGTACCGGAGTCGGGCGACATGCTGACCGGCCCGGCGCGCCGCTCGGCGGCCCGGCTGCTGAGCCTGCTGGCCGACGCCGTGGAGGCCGCCGAGGAGCCGGTCGAGCCCACCGGCCCCGTCTCCGACGGCGACCGGCCGCACCTGCTGCGCCCCGCCGTCCACCGCCAGGTCCCGGTCGTGCTGCGGGCCGTCCGCCGGGAGCTGCGCTGGTCCTCGCTCGTCCTGCGGCACGCGCTGCGGGTCGCCGCGGTGGCCGCGGCCGGCTATCTCATCGGCACCGCGCTGCCCTTCGGACACGGTTACTGGGCGCCGCTCGCCTCCGTGATGATCATGCGGCCCGACTTCGCGCAGACGTACCAGCGCGGCGTCGCCCGCTTCATCGGCACCCTCTTCGGCGTCGCGGTCGGCGGCGGGGTGATCGCCCTGTTCCAGCCGGGGCAGTACGTCGACGCGGGCCTGGCCATCGTGTGCGCCTTCCTGATGTACCTGCTGCTGCGCACCGGCGTCGCGGTCACCTCGGCCTGCGTCGCCGCGTACGTCGTCTTCCTGCTCGGCATCGCGGGCGCGGGCTGGGAGCAGACCGTGCAGGAGCGGGTGGTCCTCACCCTGCTCGGCGGCCTGCTGGCGACGCTCTCGTACGCGCTCTTCCCGGCCTGGGAGACGTCCCGGCTGCGCGAGCGGCTGGCGGAGTGGCTGGAGGCGGGCGGGCGGTACGCCGTCGCCGTCCTGGAGATCTACGCCCGGCCCGCCGAGCGCCGGCCGCGCCGGGTCCGCGAGGCGCTGCTCGACCTGCGGGCCGCGCGCGTCGCGTGGGTGAAGAGCGGGGAGCGCGCCGGGCAGGAGCCGGTGCGGCACCGCGGGCTCTCGGAGGGCACCACGCAGGCGGCGGAGACGGCCCTCAACACCATGGGCCGCGTCACGATGCTGATGGAGGCTCATCTGCCGGGCCCGGACGCGGAACCGTCACCGGGCGCCGACGCGTTCGCCGCCGAGCTCGGGCCCGCGGTGGCGCGCGCGGCCCGGGCCATCAGGGAGGGCGGTGACCTGGACTGGTCCGGGCCGCACAGGTGGCTGGCCGTCTGGGACGCCGAGACGGAAGGGCGGGGCGTGGCGCTGCGCGCGGCGGGCCTGCTGGTCGACGCGCTGGACGACCTCGCGCAGGCGCTGAACCGGACCGGCCGCTGAGCGCCCGGTCGTTCGGGCCCGGGCCGGACGGCGTGCAAGGGTGCGACGCCGGTAGAGTAGGTAATTGCCCGTTATTGACGTCATTGCTGCCGTCTGGGGCGCGATGTCGGGGGGTTCCGTGCGCCGCGCCGCGGGCGTGTCCGCAGTCCGAGCCGAAAGCGAGCGAGCGAACTCCTCATGGCGTCCAGCAAGTCCTCCGGCGGTACGTACGACATAGGCATCGACCTCGGGACGGCCAACACCCTGGTCTACGCCCGCGGCAAGGGCGTGGTGCTCAACGAGCCGTCCGTGGTCGCCGTGAACGCGGCGGGCGATGTCGTCGCCGTCGGTACGGAGGCCAAGCGCACCATCGGCCGCACCCCGTCCGGCATCACCGCGATGCGGCCGCTCCAGGAAGGCGTGATCGCCGACTTCGACGCCGCCGAGCGGATGCTGCGGGGGCTGATGAAGAAGGCGGTGCCGGGCCGCCGGCTGTCCCGGCCGCGGGTGGTGATCTGCGTACCGTCGGGCATCACCGGCGTCGAGCGGCGCGCGGTCATCGACTCCGCCAAGCGCGCGGGCGCCCGCGAGGTGCAGCTGATCGAGGAGCCGATGGCGGCCGCGATCGGGGCCGGGCTGCCGGTCGCCGAGCCGGTGGGCTGCATGGTGGTGGACATCGGCGGCGGTACGACCGAGGTCGCGGTGGTCTCGATGGGCGGGCTCGTCACCGCGCAGTCCGTGCGGGTCGCGGGCGACGCGATGGACGCGGCGATCACCGCGTACGTGAAGAAGAAGCACGCGCTGGCCATCGGGGAGCGCACTGCCGAGGACATCAAGATCGCGATCGGCTCGGCGCTGTGGACGCCCGAGGAGGACGGCGTACCGGAGCCGCCCGTCGATGGCGCGGACGGGACGGACGAGGCGGCGGAGCGCGCCGTGCCCGTACGCCGTGACGCCTGCACCGTCCGCGGCCGCGACCAGGTCAACGGCCTGCCGCGGTCCCAGGAGATCACCGCCGAGGAGATCCGGCAGGCGCTCGCCGAGCCCGTCGACGCGATCGTCCAGGCCGTCCGGCGCACCCTGGACGCGTGCCCGCCCGAGCTGTCCGGCGACGTCATCGAGCACGGCATCGCGCTCACCGGCGGCGGGGCGCTGCTGCGCGGCCTGGACCGGCTGCTGAGCGAGGAGACCGGCGTGCCCGTCGTGGTCGCCGACGACCCGTTGCACTGCGTCGTGGCGGGCACCGGCAAGTGCGTGGAGGAGTTCGCCGCCCTGCACGGTCTGCTGGCGGACGCCAGGACGCAGCCGCGGCGGACGGTACGCCTATGAGATCCGTCAAGAAACGCCGCCGCTCGGTCAACTCCCTTTGCCGCGCGACAAAATGGCGCGCACGGTCACCGTCCGGAAGGTGACGTCATCACCCTGACGAGGTGTGCGGTAAGTGGACAACGGTGTCCGATCAGCGGGTCTACAGGCTTTCACCTGCGGCAACATGACCCGGCGTCAAGGAGTGATCAAGTCCGGTTATGCTGAAGGCGGCTCAGCGTACTGGCAGTTACTCATGGTGATCTGTGTGTCAGCGCTGCCCTCACCGCTGCGCCCGTGGACTTCCCCGTATCTTTCGATTGGTTGAGGGTGCTGATGGTTCGAGAAGGATCGTCGCCCGGAGGGCTGCGACCCGCTTCGGCGCTCGGGTGGATACCGCCGGCGGCACTCACTGTGATTGCCGCCGCCGTCGCCGCCGTCCTGGTCCCCTCCGCCGCGCTGACGCCGGTCCTGTGGACGGGGGGCGTCGCCACCGTCGCGGTGGCGCTGCTCTCCGCCGAGGTCGCCCGTCGCGGCCGGGCGCTGACGGAGCTGCGCCGCAGCTCCGACGCGCAGGCCGCGGTGCTGGCCCGCCAGGAGGCCGCGACCGTACGGCTCGCCGAAGGGCTGCTGCCCGAGGTCGTCACCCGGCTCGGTCAGGACGAGTTCCCCGAGGACGTGCTCGCCTCGATGACGGAACGGCTGGCCCAGGAGGCCCGCGAGTCCGGTCTGACCCCCGAATTCGCCGCGGCCCACGAGGCGGTGCTGCGCTCCGTCCTGGACGCGGTCGTCGCCGAGGAGGACCTGCGCGAGTCCGCCCAGCGCGCGTTCGTGAACATCGCCCGCCGCGTCCAGGCCATCGTCCACCAGCAGGCGCAGGAACTGCGCGGCATGGAGGACCGGCACGGACAGAACCACGAGGTCTTCGGCGACCTGCTCCGGCTGGACCACGGCACCGCGCTGATCGGCCGACTCGCCGACTCCATCGCCGTACTGGGCGGTGCCCGCCCCGGCCGCCAGTGGAGCCGCGCCGTCCCGCTGTTCAGCGTGTTGCGCGGCGCGATGTCGCGGATCATCGACTACCAGCGCGTCGAGCTGCACTCCGTCTCGGAGGTCGCGGTCGTCGGCACGGCCGTCGAGCCGCTCATCCACGCGCTCGCCGAGCTGCTGGACAACGCCACCCGCTACTCCCCCCCGCAGACCCGTGTCCACCTCACCGCGGTCGAGGTGCAGTCCGGCATCGCCGTCGAGATCGAGGACGGCGGCGTCAGCATGAGCGAGGAGGCCCGCAAGCGGGCCGAGCGGATGCTCCAGCAGGCCCAGGACGGCATTGACGTCAACGACCTGGGAGAGACCCCGCGGCTCGGCCTCGCGGTCGTCGGCCGGCTGGCCCAGGCGTACGGCTTCCAGGTGTCGCTGCGCACCTCGGCGTACGGCGGCGTGCGCGCCGTCCTCATCGTGCCGCAGGATCTGATCACCACCGCGCCCGCCACCGGCCGGGCGCACGGCATCGGTGCCTCCTCCGGGCCGCTGAGCGAGCGCACCGAGCCCGCGGCGGACCGGCGGCCGGCCACCGGCCCCGTGCCCTCGGCGCCCGCGGCGCTGCCCCGGCCCGAGGACACGCAGGAGGAGGTGCCCCTGGTGACCGGGCGGACCGCGAACGGGCTGCCGCAGCGGCGCCGCAAGTCCCGCGCCACCGCGCCGGCCCAGCCCGCGCCGCAGGCGTCCACCGCCCCCGACACCGCAGACCACCGGTCCTCCGCGTCGGAGCCCGCCCCCGAGGTGCAGCCCGGCATGTGGCTGGCCGCCTTCCAGAGCGGTCTCTCCGGAGAAACGGGCGGGACCGCCGGGCCGAAGAGTGACGAGTCGTCGGAAAAGAGTGAGTTGCCATGATTCAGCACCGGGCCAACATGGACTGGATGCTCAAGGACCTGGCGGAGAGCGTCCCGCAGACCCGCAACGTCGTCGTGCTGTCCTCGGACGGCCTGCGGATGGCCCAGTACGGCACGGACACCGACACCGCCGACCGGCTGGCCGCCGCCTGCGCGGGGCTGCAGTCCCTGGCCGGCGCGGTGTCCTCCGAGTTCCCGCACAGCGACGGCAAGATGCGCATGGTCGTCATCGAAATGGACGGCGGCTTCTTCTACTTGATGGCGGCCGGTTCGGGCGCTTACCTCGCGGTCCTGGCCGACGAGGGAGTGGACGCCGGGCTGATCGGGATGAAGATGCGCGACCTGGTGGCCCGGATCGGCGAGCACCTCAGCAGCCCGCCGCGCGGCGAGGGATCGGCCGCGTGAGCGGAGCGGGCCAGGATTGGGAGGACGAGAGCCCCGAACGGCTCTACGTGATCACCGGCGGGCGCTCCGGCGCCGCCGCACAGACCTTCTCCCTCGACCTGGTCACGCTGATCGTGGCCAAGGCCGCCCCGCGACCGGGCATCCAGCCCGAGCACGCCGCGATCATGCGGCTGTGCCACTCCCCGCTGTCGGTGGCGGAGCTCTCCGCCTACCTGAAGCTACCGGTCAGCGTGGTCACCGTGCTCCTGGGTGACCTGCTGGCCGACGGGCGGGTCGTGGCGCGCGCGCCCGTACCGCCCGCAGAACTTCCGGACCGTTCCCTTATCGAGGCGGTGATCCATGGACTTCAACAGCTCTGACCCGGCCGCCGGGCAGGCGCTCGCCGCGCAGCCCGTGGCCGGACAGGCGCTCGTCGCCGAACCGGTCGCCGGCCCGCGGAGCGAGGACACACTGCCGGACTCGGCCACCGCCGCGGTCAAGGTGGTGATCGTGGGCGGTTTCGGGGTCGGCAAGACGACCCTGGTGGGCGCGGTCAGCGAGATCCGCCCGCTGACCACCGAGGAGACGATGACCCAGGCCGGCGTCGGCGTCGACGACACCCTGGGCATCGAGCGCAAGACCTCCACGACCGTCGCGATGGACTTCGGCCGCATCAGCCTCAACGAGGAGCTGGTGCTCTACCTCTTCGGCACGCCGGGCCAGCAGCGCTTCTGGTTCCTGTGGAACGGCCTGTTCGACGGCGCGCTGGGCGCGGTCGTCCTGGTCGACACCCGTCGCCTGGAGGTCAGCTTCGACGTCATCGGCCGTTTGGAGGAGCGCGGCGTGCCCTTCGTCGTCGCGATCAACTCCTTCCCGGAGGCACCCAAGCACGACGTCGAGGAGCTTCGCGAAGCCCTCGACCTGCCCCCGGAGATCCCGATCGTCGACTGCGACGCCCGGCTGCGCACGTCCAGCAGGGACGTTCTGATGGAGCTGATGCATTATCTGCACCGCCTGACCGAGACCGCGCAGGTTTCCTGAGCGGGTGCCGTGCTGCGTCACGCCCTGTGCTCGCACAGGGCGTGACGTTCAGCGTTGAGCCGTGGCCGACCCCTCGACCCGGCCGCGGCCGGTGGGGCCGGGTTCGCGCGGCTCCAGCACCATGGGGATGCAGTCGGGCCTGGCGACGGCCGAGATCACCTGCTGGGGCGGACGCTCGCCGACGGGCGTCATACGCCAGGCCCGCAGGATCTCGGCCGCACCGATCGTCGCCTCGGCGAGTGCGAACTGGTCCCCGATGCACTTGCGGTTGCCGCCGCCGAAGGGCATGAATTTCCGTGCGTCGATGGCCGGGTCGAGCCAGCGGTCCGGGTTGAACGCGTCCGCGTCGGGGCCGAACAGGCGCGGGTCGCGGTGGATGGCGTACATGCTGAAGGCCACCTCTGTGCCCGCGGGGAGCGTGGTACTGCCCAGGGTGACGGGTTCCGTACTGCGACGCATGAGGAGGGTGACGCCGTGCAGGCGGATCACCTCGTCCAGGACCCGCCGCAGAACGGTCAGCCGGGGGACGTCGGCGATCGTCACCGGCCGGTCGCCGACGACCTCCCGCACCTCATCCACCACCTGCCGGCCGAACTCGGGGTGCTGAGCCAGGTAGTGCCAAGTCCAGGCGAGCGTGGAGGCGGTGGTCTCCGCCCCGGCGAAGAGCAGGGTGGACACCTCATCGCGGACCTGCTTGTCGTCCAGGTCCCGCTCCCGCAGCAGCTGCGCGAGGAGATCGTCGTGGTCGTGCATGTGCCCGGTGGCGCGCGCGGTGGTGATGACCTCGTCGATGACGCCGCTCAGCCGCTGGGAGGCACGGTCGAAGAGCCGGTTGTAGCGGACCGGCAGCCGGTCCAGGGCCTTCGGGGTGGCGGCGCGCTTGAGGAGCATGTCCAGCAGGACCGGCAGCTCCGTGCGGATCGTCTCCACGGCCGGCCGGCCGATCTCGGAGGTGAACAGGCTCATGGCGATGCTGTCGATCGCGTAGGTGGCCGCCGCCTCGTAGATGTCCACCTGCTGGCCCGGCCGCCATGACTCCGCCAGGTCGCGCGCGTTGCGGCTCATGATCTCGGAGTAGCCCGCGATGCGCTCCTTGCCGAACATCGGCTGGATCAGCCTGCGGTTTCTGCGGTGCAGTTCCCCGTCCGCGGTGGCCAGTCCCTCGCCGGCCAGGCGCTTCAGCCGCTGGAAGAACCGGCCCTTTTCGAATCGTCGGCCCTCCCGGACGAGGACCTCCTGCAGCCGCTCGTGCGTGGTGACCACGTATACGGGCATCCAGCCCAGCCGGATGCGTACCAGGCCCCGCTCATCGGCGTGGTCACGCAGCGAAACGAGAAAGGCGAACGGATCGCGGTAGAGCGCCAGGGCGTGCCCGAGGAGAGGCAGCGCGCCGGGCGCCTGGGGTATCGGAGGCGCTCCGGCCGACCGGGCGGCAGCAACAGACACGAAGAGGATCCTTTGACGTAGGTGTGGTGGGCAGCACAACAGGGTGGGGGGAGCTTGATCAGCTCCGATGAAGCCCGGCGATCTGGAAGCCGCGGTCACGAGGCATGCGGCCGGACGGGATCACCAGGTCGTCTCCCCGTGCCCATGGCTGGTCCGTTGTCCCCTGGTCCAGCACCTCCCACCACCAGGCGATGGATGGGATGTCCACAGGGCCCGTGCCGGTGGGCGTCGTGCTGAAGCGCGCGGGCAGCGCCGCCGGGTCGTCGGGCGTGGTGTACCGCACGGATGTGATGCCCCAGTCCATCGAGCCGCGCACGAAGTGGCCCAGGTCGGCGAGGTACTGCCGCAGCTGGGGGCTTCCCTGTGCCCTGAGCGTCGCGCACAGGCTCTGGAACAGGACCATCACGCGGTCCCGCTGGCCGATGGCCTCGGTCAGGGCCTGATCGGCGGTCAGTCCGCGGTGGTGCTGCAGCACACGGATGACGTTGAGGTAGTAACCCCCCGTCTGGCCCCGCTCCCTGACCTCCTTGTGGTACGAGAAGAGGTCGTTGTCCCAGCAGATCACGAAGGACGCCGCCTGGGCCGCGGCCCGTATGCCCGGCAGCGCCCGCTCCTCCGGCCGGAGTTCGTAGCCGTGCGCCATTTCCAGCATCGGCAGGACGACCGTGGTCGCGCCGTCGTAGAGCCGCATCAGCGTGTAGTCGTCGAGGTCCGGCACGTTCCCCGCGGTGCGGTGCGACGCCTCCCAGATCACCGACAGGAAGTACTCCCGCAGTGCGTCGATCCACGCCTTCGTCTGCCCGGCAGTGCCGTACGCCGCCACCCTGGCCCGCAGATCCCGCAGTCCGCGCGCGAGGGGATCGTCGGTAAGGATGTCCGCCTCGGGATGCTCGGCGATCCACAGCAGGCGCTGCAGGGCGGCGTTGAGGGCGCCCGGCTCCAGACCGAGTTCCCCCTCCTCGCACAGGCCGTCGTCCACACCGAACAACCACAGGACGAAGTCGCCGAGGACTTGAACGACCTCGGGCCGGCCCGAGGGCAGGATGCGCGCGGCGAACGAGCCGATCTCCTGTGTGACCAGCCGCTCGCGCAGTCTTTCGGAGCCGATGTCGAACGCGTGCGCCCATGCTGCGGTCCGCGCGTCGATGTCGGCGTGGAACGGGTGGATAGCCGGCGGTATGGGGGCGTAGGTCGGGGGGACTATGAGCGCGGTACTCACTCCGGCCGCCTTCCTGTCGGGGCGCGACACAGCGCGCACCCAGCGTGATCAACAACCCGCATGGTACGCATGGCCTAAAAATGATCAATAGGGCTAACATCACGTGTGCACACGGGCGTGAAGGGGAAGACCGCCCAGATCACTCAACCGGCCTCTGACCGGCAGTTTCCAGGATAAACGGAATGGCCCGCGGGGCGACGGAATGTCGCGCTCCGCGGGCTTTGTGGTGTCGAATCCGGCGAAAACCCGCCGTCTACGCGGTGGTTGACGCGGCGCCCGTGACCGGGCAGCCCGCTGCTGCCGCCGCGCGCCTGCTGCGGCCGGAGAACGTACCGGAGCTGAGCGCCACCGGCGGACGCGGCTGGAACTGTACCGGCAGCTCCGACAGGCGCTTGGAGAGCATGACGTAGTCCCAGCGCACCTCGTCCTGCTCCACGGTGAGCTGCATGTCGGGCAGCAGCGTCAGCAGGGTGTCGATGCCCGTGTCGGCGATGGCCCGGCCGATGTCCTCGCCGGGGCACCGGTGCGGACCGGCGCTGAAGGCGAGGTGCGAGCGGTTGCCGTGCATGGGGACGGACAGATCGGGCCGGATCTCCGGATCGACGTTCGCGGCGCCGGGGCCGAGCAGCAGCATGTCACCGGCCTCGATCCGCCAGCCGTCGAGCATGGAGTCGCCGCTCGCCCAGCGGCCGGGGACGACGGACAGGGGCAGCTCGTCCCACAGCATGCCCTCCAGCGCGTCGGTCAGCGTCATATGGCCACCCGACAGGCTCGCGCGGAAGCGCCGGTCGGTCAGGATCATGTGCAAGGTGTTGGCGATGAGGTTCGCCGTCGTCTCGTAGGCGGCGATCAGCACCAGCCGCAGATGCCCATGGAGCTCGACGTCGGAGAGGCCGGACTCGTGCGTGCTCAGCCAGCTGGTCAGGTCGTTGCCCGGCTGGCCCTTCTTGCTCTCCATCAGGTCGGTCAGCGCGGTCACGATGATGTCGTTGCTGGCGGCGGCCGTGTCGCTGCCGGTCATCAGGTCGCGGGCGGCGTCCGCCAGTCGCGGTCCGTCCGCTTCGTCCATGCCCAGGAGCCGTGTCATCACGAACATCGGCAGCCGCTCTGCGTACTGGCCGACCAGATCGGCCTTACCGGTCCGGATGAACTCGTTGACGAGCATTTTGGTGTACCGGACCACGTAGCGGCGTATCCCGTGCCGGTCGAGGTCGTCCAGGCTGTCGGTGACGGCGGACCGCACCCGCGCGTGCGCCGGGCCGTCGGTGAAGGCGCACGTCGGCTCCCAGTCGACCGTGGGCCCCAGCGGCCAGCCGGCGGGTACCCGGTCGGCGAGGTTCCACAGCCGTGAGTCGCGGGTGTACGGGTAGGGCGTACGGGCGACGTCGAGGTTGGCCTGGTAACCCAGCACCAGCCAGACCGGCAGGTCACCGGGCAGCAGTACCGGAGCCACCTGGCCGTACGTGGCGCGGAGCCGGGCGAACAGCGCCGTCGGGTCCGCGGCCTCCGGGCCGTGCAGCCGGAGCAGTCCGCCCGGGTCCTCGTCGCTCAGGGGCCGGCCCACATGCGCCTTCAACTCGAATCGGGCGCGGAGGTGTTCGGGGATCGGGATGGTCACGGTCTCTCCGGCGTGATGAGGGGGGCGGGGTGAGGGAGCGGCATCACGTGGCGCGGGTGCGACCGCTGTCGTTCACATCCGGATGACAGGATCCTGCGTCGAAGGCGTACCAGGCGTGATCCACTGCGTCAGGCTAACAGCACGCCGTTGCGGTTCAGTTTGGTGCTGTGCCCCTCACGGTGGGCGATGGGCCGGGGCCGCTTCGACGCGCTGCCCCGGCCCACCGCTGATCTGTCGTCAGTCCGTCCGCCGCAGCCAGACCGTGGTGTCCGGCGGCAGCAGCCCGTCGGTCAACGGGTCGCTGCTGAGCAGCAGTTCACCGGACGGAAGGGGCACCGCGCGCCCCGACAGGTTCGTCAGGCAGTGCCAGCCGGTCGACCGGGCGAAGTGCACGAGGTCCGTGGTGGCGTTCCCGGCCGCGCCGTCCGCCACCGCCTCGTCCGGAGCCGACAGCCACTCCAGCGACTCGTCGCCCTGCAGCTCCCGGCGGAGTCGCAGCGCCGACCGGTACAGCTCCAGCGTCGAGTCCTTCTCGCCGTCCTGTGCCGCGACCGACAGCTCCCCGAAGGAGGCCGGCTGCGGCAGCCAGGCCCCGCCGGGCCCGAAGCCGTACGAGGAGCCCTCCCGGGTCCACGGCAGCGGTACCCGGCAGCCGTCCCGGCCCTTGCGGGTGTGGCCCGTCTGCTCCCACACCGGGTCCTGCAGCGCGCCGGCCGGCAGGTCGGCGACCTCCGGCAGGCCCAGCTCCTCGCCCTGGTAGAGGTAGGAGGAGCCGGGCAGCGCCAGCATCAGCAGCGTCGCGGCACGCGCCCGGCGCAGCCCCAGCGCCCGGTCCTCGGCCGGCCGGGTGCCGCCGGACAGCAGCCAGGCGTCGGTGTCGGTGCCCGGCGGCAGCGCGAGCCGGGAGGCGTGCCGGATCACGTCGTGGTTGGAGAGCACCCAGGTCGCCGAGGCGCCCGCGGCCGCCGCGGTGGCCAGCGACTCGGTGATCACCTTGCGCAGCGCGGCGGCTGCCCACTCGGCCTGCAGGTACTCGAAGTTGAACGCCTGGCCCAGCTCGTCGGGCCGGGTGTACAGCACCCGCCGGGAGTTCTTCACCCATGCCTCGGCGACCGCCATCCGCGGCGGCGTGTAGGAATCCATGACGAGCCGCCAGTCCCGGTAGATCTCGTGCACCTCGTCCCGGTCCCAGTGCGGGTGGGTGCCGTCCGGCAGCAGGTCGTGGTCGCCCTTGAACTGGTTCTCGCCCATGTCCCGCAGCGGTTCGGCGAGGTCCTTGGCCAGCCCGTGCGCCACGTCGATGCGGAAGCCGTCCACCCCGCGGTCGGACCAGAAGCGCAGCGTGCGCCGGAAGTCCTCGCGGACCTCTTCGTTGGTCCAGTCGAGGTCCGGCTGCTCGGGCGCGAAGAGGTGGAGGTACCACTGGCCGTCCGGGACCCGCTTCCAGGCGCTGCCGCCGAAGCGCGAGACCCAGTCCGAGGGCGGCAGCTCGCCGTGCTCGCCGCGCCCGTCCCGGAAGACGTACCGTGCGCGGGCCGCCGAGCCGGGCGGCGACGCCAGCGCCTCCTGGAACCAGACGTGCTGGTCGGAGGTGTGATTGGGCACCAGGTCCACCAGGATCTTCAGCCCCAGCCGGTGCGCCTCGGCGACCATCGCGTCGAAGTCGGTGAGCGTTCCCAGCCGCGGGTCGACGTCCCGGAAGTCGGCCACGTCGTACCCGCCGTCGGCCAGTTCCGAGGGGTAGAAGGGGCTCAGCCACAGTGCGTCGACGCCGAGCGAGGCCAGATGGGGCAGCCGGCTCGTGATGCCGGGCAGGTCGCCGATGCCGTCGCCGTCGCTGTCGGCGAAGCTGCGCGGATAGACCTGGTAGACGACGGCCTGCCGCCACCAGTCGGGGTCCTGGGAGGAGAGGTCGGGAGAGGCGGGGACGGTCACGGATGCTCCTTCGGGAAGCGGATCGGACACATCAGTAGGTGAGTCGGTCATCCCTTGACTGCGCCGTCGGTCAGGCCGGAGAGCACGGCGCGGCGGAAGACGAGGACGAGGAGGGCGATCGGCACGGTCGCCGCCATCGCCCCGGCGAAGATCGTTCCGTACGGGATCTCGTACTGGCTGCTGAAGAGTGCGATGCCCACCGGCACGGTCCGGTAGGCGTCCTCGCTGTTGAACGTGAGCGCCATCAGGAACTCCGTCCAGGTCGCGGTGAAGGTGAACACCCCGGCGGTGAACAGCGCGGGCCGGGCCTGCGGCAGGATCACCGACAGCAGCGCCCGGGTCGGCCCCGCGCCGTCCACCGTCGCCGCCTCCTCCAGCTCGTACGGGATGGACAGCAGCGAGTTCCGCAGGATCCAGATCGCGAACGGCAGGTGGAAGGCGGTGTACGGGATGATCAGGCCCCAGTAGCTGTTGAGCAGGCCCAGCTCGCGTTCGACCAGGTACAGCGGGGTGACCACGGCGATCGTCGGGAAGACGGAGATCATCAGCAGGCCCGTCATCACGGGGCCGCGGCCGCGCATCGGCGTGCGGGCCAGCGCGTACCCGGCGAACAGCCCGAGCCCCAGGACGATCGCGGTGGCGCTGACGGCCACCACCGCGCTGTTGAGCAGGTAGCGGTCGAAGCCCGCGAAGCCCAGCGCCAGCCGGTAGTTGGCCAGCGTCGGGTCGAGCGGGATGGGCGTCGGCGGCAGCGCGCCGTTCTCCCGCGCCGTCTTGAAGGACGTGACCGCCATCCACAGCAGCGGCAGCGAGGTCACCGCCACCAGGACCAGCGCGCCGAGGTTCACCACGTTCACACAGCGGCGTACTCCCGTACGCCGGCGGCCGCGTCTCATGCCGCGCCCCCTTCGTCGACCTGGCTGCGGAACATCCGCAGGAACAGCAGGCAGCCCGCGATGACGAGCACGCCCGTACTGGTGGCGATCGTCGCGCCCATCCCGATGTCGAGGTTCTGGAACAGCGTCTTGTAGCCGAGCACGGCGAGCGACTGGGTGGCCGTGCCGGGGCCGCCCTGCGTCAGGACGAACGGCAGGTCGAAGATCCCGAATGCCTGGAGCACCCGGAAGAGGACCGCCACCGACACCACGGGGCGCAGCGCGGGCAGGACGACGTTCCAGAAGGTGGCCCAGGCCCCCGCGCCGTCCATCTCGGCCGCCTCGTACCGCTCCTGCGGGATGCGGACCAGCCCGGCCAGGATGATCACCGCGACGAACGGGGTGGTCTTCCAGATGTCCGCGACGGCCATGCCGGTGATCGCGGGCAGGGGCGTGCCGAGGATCACCGGCGGCTGGTCCAGGACCAGCCCGAAGAGCCAGGTCACCGCGCCGAACGTGGCGTCGTACAGGAAGTCCCAGAGCTGCGCCGAGACCACCGTGATCAGCGACCAGGGGATCAGCAGCAGCGCGAGGATCCAGCCCCGCCCGGCCTGCAGCCGGTCCAGCAGCACCGCGGCCGCGATGCCGAGCGCGATCTCCACGGCCACCGTCACCAGCGTGTACCCGACCGTGAAGGCCAGCGCCTCCAGCCACACCGGGCTCGCCAGCATCGTCGTGTAGTTGCCGAGCGTCCACTCCTCGACGCGGACGCCGCCGAAGGTGAAGCGCACGTCGCTGAAGCTGAGGACGACGGAGTAGACCACCGGGAAGAGCGTCACCAGCGCGATCACGGTGAGCGCCGGGGCGCGGACCGGGTGTCCGGAACTGCCGTCGGGGATACCGTCACAGCGCCTCCCCTCTGAGCGCCGCGCGCAGGTCGCCGCGGGCCCGGGCCAGTGCGCGCGGCGCGCTCGTCCCGCCACTGAGCACCTCGTTGACGCGCGTGAACACCGCCTTGCTGACCATCGGGTACTCCGGGGTCCGGGTCGGCCGGGCGACCAGCCGCACCTCACGGGCCAGCGCGAACGCCGGATTGGACGACTGCGCCACGGCCTTGCCGCGCAGCTGGGACAGCAGCGGCGGCAGCACGGCGGCCTGGCGGGCCAGGATCGACTGCCCCTCCTCCTCTGCGAGGAAGCGGGCGAACGCCAGCGCCGCGCCGAGCTGCCGGGAGTGCGGATTGAGGTAGTTGCACCAGCCGCCCAGGCAGCTGCGGCCGCCCGTGCCGCCCTCGAAGCCGGGCCGCCGCATCACCCCGATCTTCCCCGCCACCTGCGAGGACGCCGGGTTGTCCGCGACGCCCCAGGCGTACAGCCAGTTGCGCAGGAACACCGACCGGCCGCTGGTGAAGGCGTCCAGGCTGTCCTGCTCCACGAAGGTCGTCACCGAGGACGGGGAGACGCCGCGCGCGATCAGCTCCCGGAGGTAGGACACGGCCCGTACGCCCGCCGGGCTGTCGAAGGTGACCGTGCGCGCGTCGGGGGAGAGGATGCTGCCGCCCGCGTCGGCGACGAGCTCCGCGACGTTCGCGGTGAGCCCCTCGTACACGGTGCCCTGCCAGACGAACCCGAGGTCGGCGTCGCCGGCACGCTGGATCCTCGCGGCAGTGGACGCCAGCTCCTCCCACGAACCGGGCGGCCGCAGCCCGTGTTTGTGCAGCAGGTCCTTCCGGTAATAGAGGAACGCCTCGTCCAGGTAGAGCGGGAAGGCGTACACCGAGCCCCGGTACGTCAGCGCCCGCACCAGCTCCTCGGGATAGCGCTGCCAGTACCCCTTCGGCAGCAGCGGATCGAGCGGCAGCGCCAGTGAGTTGTACGCGAACTGGGCGGGCCAGGCGATGTCGCCCATGTAGACGTCGGGGGACGGGCTGCCGCTCACCACCTGCGTGGTGAGGGTCGCGCGGGCCACGTCCGTGGTCGGCGGCGCGGCGATCAACTGCACCGCGATGTTGCGGTACTTCCGGCGGAACGCCCTGACCAGCACGGGTCTCAGGTCGCTGCCGTCGCGGGCCGCCACCCGCCCGGCCCACCAGCGGATGGTGACCGGCCCGCGGGGTATCCCGGCGGCTCCCGAAAGATCGGGGCCGCGTGCGACGGCCCGGCCGCAACCGGTCGTGGCGGCCAGGGCGGCGGCGGCCCCGGTGGTCGTGCGAAGGAGGGATCTGCGGCTCAACGGCATGACGATGCGCTCCTGATGGAGGGGTGGGATCGCTGCTGCCTGACAACGCTTGCACGCTAGAAGTGGGCCCAGAAGCTGTCAATAAACCGCGCAGCATCGAAATGGCCGCTCTCCTGCGCGTCTCGTGCCCGAAGAACGGGGCCGAATGGTGGTGTTGGCGTGCATTGTCGGACATCTCCCGGTGGTAACGCTGTCATTGACCGGGTTCATGTGCCCTACACCTGTGCTACGTTCCGGACCATGCCTCCTGCGCAGCGCCACCCCACCATGGCCGACGTGGCCGAACGGGCAGGGGTCTCGGTCTCCACGGTCTCGCGGACCCTGCGCGGGCTGTCCACGGTCTCGGACGAGGCCAGGGAGCGGGTGGAGGCGGCCGCCCGCGAGCTGTCCTTCGTCATATCCCGCCAGGCGTCCAGTCTGGTCACCGGCAAGACGGGCACGGTCGCCGTGCTCGCGCCCACCCTCGGCTCGTGGTTCGTCGGCCAAGTCCTGCGCGGCCTCAGTGAGGTGCTGCGCGACGCGGGCCTGGACCTGATGGTCTACAGCGTCGCCGACCTCGCCGAGCGCGCCGCCTTCTTCGACCGGCTCCCGGCCCGCCGCAACGCCGACGCGCTCCTGGTCGTCTCCTTCGACCTGACGGAAGCGGAGTTCGCCCGGCTGGACGGCCTGGGCGTACCGGTGGTGTACGTCAGCCAGCACGCGCCGGGCCGGGCGAGCGTGTACGTCGAGGACGTCGCGGCCGCCCGCGCCGGCACCCGCTACCTGCGCGGCCTCGGCCACCGCCGGATCGCGTACGTCCGCGCGTCCCCCGACAGCGGCTTCACCTGCAGCTCGCGCACCCGCCTGTTCGGCTACCGCGAGGCACTGGCCGAGGCCGGACTCCCGTACGACGAGGACCTGGTGGTCGCCACCTCGCGCGGCCGGCGCGAGACCTCGAAGGCGGTCGGGCGGCTGCTCTGCCTGGCCGACCCGCCCACCGCGGTCTTCGCCGAGACCGACGAGATCGCCATGGAGGTGCTGTGGGTGCTGCGCGCCTCCGGCATCGACGTGCCCGGCCGGATCTCCGTCCTCGGCTTCGACGACCACGACCACGCCGAGTGGCTGGACCTCACGACCATCGCACAGCCCGCCGTCGAGGTCGGCCGCGCGGCCGGCTCCCTCGCCCACACCCTCATCGACGATCCGGCCACGGATCCGGCGCGGCATGTCGTCCTGCCGACGTGTTTGATACCGCGGGGGACCACGGGGCCTGCGCTGTTCCAGGAGCCGGACGCCGGGGAGGCGTGACCGGTCTCCGGGCCCGGTTCCGAGGCTCCCCAGGAATACGTACGGACACGTACGGCCGCGTACGGACGAGTACCCGGCCTCCCTCAACTCGGCCGAACCGGGCACGGTGAAGACGCCGTCCCGGGGAACCGGAGATGACACACCGGGTCGAATACAACCCTGCCCAGGCATATGAGTGTCTTATCCAGTGGGCCCGCGGACTCCGGGCCCACCGTTCATCCTGGGGGAAGGACTCACCATGCGAAGCTCCCGTCCCGCGCGCCACCGCACCACCGTCATCAGCACGGCCGTCGCCGCGCTCCTCACCGCCTCCGCGGCCATCCCGGCGTTCGGCGCCACCACCGCGCCGCCACCCGTCCGGCCCGCGGCACAGGCGGAGGTCCAGCCGGCACGCGGCGGCAGCCCCGAATCGACCGTGGACCGGGTCGCGAACTTCTACGGCGCGTACATCGACGCGGTCTACGACGAGGACGGCCGGCTCGCCCGCGAGCTGCGGAACCACTACCTCCGCAGCGACCTGCGCAAGCGCCTCGCCGACTGGGAGGCGAAGAACCACGCCGACGGCGTCCTGCGCGCGCAGAACGTCCCCGTCAAGTGGTCCGTCAAGTACGACGGTTCCGGCACCGGCAGCTCGTACACGATCGTCACCCTCACCTGGGACTCGGGCAACCGGCCGAGCACCTCCCGGCTGGCGGTCCGCAGCTCCCTGGAGACCCGCCAGATCACGGACATCAAGGCGGCGCCGGGCAAGTGACGCGCGGGCGCGCGCAGACACAGGCACTCACGGAATGTGCGGGGGCTCGTCGGGGGGCGGGTCCCCGTCCCGTGTGTGCCGGGGCGCGCGGTGGTGAACGTAATGGATCACATGGCGCTCCGGGTGGTCGTGGAAATGCCTCCCCAGCAACGCGCCGCCGAAGACCACGAAGCCGACCCCGACCAGCCAGCACTCCACGATCAGTACGGTGCCCACCGCCCCGTAACTGACCGCGTTGGTGACGATGAGCGGCGCGAAGAACAGGTACGAGAAGGCACGCAGGCCGACCAGGCCCGCCATGGTCGCGAGGGCGCCCGGCAGCAGCGCCCGCCACGCGACCTGCTCGCCGAGCAGGAACCGCTGTCCCCACCAGAAGAAGAGCACACCGGCCAGCAGATTCAGCCCGATCCGCAGCGGTTCCGGCACGGAGCCCCGGGACTGCACCTCGGCATAGAGGTACGCCATCAGGACGACCAGCCAGACGGTCTGCCGCCAGGCCCGGTGCCACGGGCCGACCGACATGCTCCAGGTCTTCTCGTACCCGGTCTGCACGCTGCCGGCGAACGACAGGCCGAAGACGGCGAGCGCGAAGAGGCTGAACGCGCTGGTCGTCGCGACCGCCTGGCGCGGCGCGGTGAACACGCTCCGCACGGCTTCCGCCGAACGCCCCGACAGCGCCATGCCGTCGACCAGCCACATGGCGAAGCCCCGGTGCTGGAGCGGGACGGTCGCCGCCACGACGATCAGCAACGGAACGAGCGTGACCAGTCCGAGCGCCCCGAACGCCATCGAGCGGTGGAGCAGCTCCAGCTCGACGCCGCGCTGCCGGAACCGCCGCACCCGCAGCCGGCTCCGCAGCCGGCGCACCGGATGGCGCACTGGGTGACGCACCGGACGGCGCTGCCGCCCGGGATGCTCATCCATCGTTCTCGTCGTTCTCGCCATCCATCGTGATGACGACCTTGATGTCGTCGTCCCGCGCGGTGAACGCCTCCGGCGCGCGGGAGAGCGGCACCCGCCGGGTGATCAGGCGCTCCAGCCAGCCGGGGTCGGCGCCGGCCAGCGCCTCCGCGGCCTGCCGGTAGTGCCGCAGATTCGCGTTGACCGAGCCCACCACCGCGTCGTTCTCCAGGACCAGGTCCCGGTTGACGGTCCCCGCGTCGATCGTGAGCCGCCGTCCGCGCGGCGAGACGCCGGTCAGGCAGACGATCCCGTACGCGGCCGTCCCGTCCATCGCGTCGAAGACCAGCCGCCCGGCCCCGGTCGCCTCGATGACGACGTCCGGCCGGAGCGCCTCCATGACCCGGTCGATGTCTGCACTGTGGTACGTCGCGCCCAGGTCGCGCACCAGCCCGGGCTTCGGTCCGCCGGTGACCCGGTCCAGTACATGCACGTCGAGACCCCGCTGTACGCCGAGGAGCGCGGCCAGCAGCCCGATCGGGCCCGCGCCGGTCACCAGCACCCGCCGGGGCTCGAACCACGCCCGGCCCCCAATCCGTTCCACCTGTTCCCACGCCTTGGCCACCACGCTGGTGGGCTCCATGAGCACCCCCACCCGGCGCAGCCCGGCGTCGAGCCGCACCGCGTACTCGGGCTCCACGGTCCACGCCTCGCTCGCGTACCCGTCCCGCTCCTTGATGCCCCGTTCGGTGTAGCGCCCGTTCCGGCACATGTCGAACTCGCCCCGCGCGCACGCCCCGCACGGTTCCGGATCGGGCCGCCGGACCACACCCACGACCAGGTCACCGCTGCTGAACCCGCTCCCGGACGGCGCCTCGCGCACACGCCCGAGCGACTCGTGCCCGATCACAAGCCGCTCCCGCCCCGGCGGCGGCGCGCCGTACTCCCCGGCCACGATCTCCTTGTCCGTACCGCACACCCCGACGGCGAGCCCCTC
>NZ_NHSG01000122.1:0-19523 GCF_020024005.1 Streptomyces purpurogeneiscleroticus | reverse complement strand
CACCTCCCCCGCACCCTCACCCCGTAGGCAGCCACCCCACTCTCCCCGCCAGGAGGGCGTAGCCGGCGAATGCGATGATGTCGATGATGGCATGGGCGGCGACGAGGGGGCCGATTCGTCCACAGCGGCGGTAGATAAGTACGAAGAGTGCGCCCATCACCATGTTGCCGACGAAGCCGCCGATGCCCTGGTACAGGTGGTACGTGCCGCGGAGGACCGAGCTGGCCACGAGTGCGGCCATCGGTGACCAGCCCAACTGGCCGAGGCGGCGCAGCAGGTAGCCGAGGACGATCACTTCTTCCAGTACGGCGTTCTGCAGCGCGGAGGCGATCAGTACCGGGAACTTCCACCACACGTCGGGCAGCGATTCCGGTACGACGGTGAGGTTGGCCCCGGCCGCCCTGGCCCCCAGGTAGAGCAGCAGGCCGCTGCCTCCGATGCCGGCCGCCACGACGAGTCCCCAGCCGAGGTCGAAGCCGGGGCGCCGGCGGTCGAACCCGAGGGCGCGCAGGCCGCCCGCGCGCTCCCTGAGCAGCAGATGGGCGACGAGCAGTACAGGTACCAGTGCGGTGGCGATCCCGAAGAGCTGCCAGGCGAGATCCAGCCAGGGGCGGCCGGGCGCCTGCGAGCTGTTGAGGTTCGCCGCCTGGTCCTTGAGGCCGCCGGGTTTGGTGAGTGCTCCCGTGAAGCTGATCAGGGCGGATACCGCGCTGGCGCCGACGGACAGGGCGAGGACGATCAGCGTCTCGCTTCTCAGGGTGCTGCGTGCGAGGCCGCCGGGCGGGCCCTCGTCGGGGAGAGATTCAGCCACGGGGTGCACTTCGGACGGCACGCGTGCCTCCAGTTCCGCGATAGGGCCGGTACGCCTCCACTGCCCTGCCAGGGTCTCGAACAGCAGGTACGAAGAGCACGCGACAAGCCGAGTACGGGCGCCCTCCGCGTGGAGGAGATCACAGCTTGCCCGAAGGGCCGACGGCCGTCAGCACGGGGGCCGTGCCCCGGACGCCCAGGACGGCCAGAGATGGGGGGCGTACGGCCAACCCGTACGCCCCCCACCTCACCTCAGGTAGCTTCAGCGCCCCAGCCGCTACACAACTCCCTCCAACGGCCACTCATGCACCGGCCGCCCCTCGTGCATCAGTTCGCTGTACCGCCGGGTCATCGCGGCCAGGGCTTCCTCGCGGTCCAGGCCGCTCTGCAGAGCGCGGTGGAAGGCGGCGGCCTGCCAGGAGGCGCCGTTGACGCGGCGCCGGCAGCGGGCCTCGATGACGCCGAGGTAGTGGTCCCGGTCGGCCGGTGCCACGCCCCAGCCGTCCAGTCCGGCGGCGGCCATGGGCAGCAGCTCCTGGAGGACGAGGCGTACGGCGGGGATCTGGGCGATGCCACCGGAGCGGCCGGGGCGTGGCCACTGGAGGGCGGCGTCGATGCCGTAGCGGCAGGCGGTGTCGAAGTTCTCGGCGGCGGCGGCGAACGGCAGCCGGGTCCAGATGGGCCGGGGTTCGTCGGCCAGGGCCCGTACGAGGCCGTAATAGAACGCGGCGTTGGCGATGACGTCGGTCACGGTGGGGCCGGCCGGCAGCACGCGGTTCTCGACGCGAAGGTGGGGGACGCCTTCGGCGACGGCGTAGACGGGGCGGTTCCAGCGGTAGACCGTGCCGTTGTGCAGGACGAGTTCGGAGAGTTCCGGCACGCCGCCCTTCTCCAGTACGGCGAGCGGATCCTCCTCGCCGCACATGGGGAGCAGCGGGGGAAAGTAGCGGACGTTCTCTTCGAAGAGGTCGTGTGCAGATTTGATCCAGCGTTCGCCGAACCAGGTGCGGGGGCGGACGCCCTGGGTCTGGAGTTCGGGTGGGCGGGTGTCGGTGGACTGCTGGAAGACGGGGGGCCGGGACTCGCGCCACAGTTCGCGGCCGAAGAGGAAGGGCGAGTTGGCGCCGATGGCGACCTGGACGGCCGTGAGTGCCTGGGCGGCGTTCCATACGGCGGCGAAGCGGTTCGGGGTGACCTGGAGGTGCAGTTGTACGGAGGTGCAGGCGGCTTCGGGGGCGATGGAGGGTGAGGTGGCGGTGAGCCGCTCCACCCCTTCGATGTCGATCTCGAAGTCTTCGCCGCGTGCGGCCCGCATCTCGTTGTTGAGGAGGGTGTAGCGGTCGGCCTCGGAGAGGTTCGAGGAGACCAGGTCCTCGGCGGTGAGCGTGGGCAGAATGCCGATCATCACGATGCGGGCTGCGACCTCGCGGGCCTTGCGGTCGGCGTAGGCGAGGCCGGTGCGCAGTTCTTCGGCGAGCTGGTCCAGCACGCGCCCGGAGAGGCGGTGCGGCAGGATATTGACTTCAAGATTGAACTGGGCGAGCTCGGTCTGGAAATCCCTGCTGGCGATGCGTTCGAGCACCTCGGAGTTCATCATCCTGGGCATGCCGTCGGCACTGGCAAGATTCAATTCTATCTCTATGCCCATGAGGTTCTTCGGGCGGTCGAAGCGCTTCTCGTCGAGCAGCCTCGTCAAACCCTCCAGGCACTCGCCCAGTCTTCTTCGATAACGCTGCCGGTCGTCGTGGTCAATTCCACCGGCCGTGACCTTCTCCCCCATTGAAGCGTCCCTCCTGACGTGGCCGGCCCGCGGCTGCGGGCCCGTGCGGTCGATGATGCCCGGCAATCGGTTCGATAACGCCTCGGGGGGCCGGGTGCCCCCGATAGGCTTGGGAGGGCGAGCCGAATGGCACATTCCGAGGGCATACCGAGGTGGCCCGGGCCCCGCGCATTGGCCCTGTTCCAAAGCACGATGACATCAGGCCGACCGCGTCGCCGGGGTAATCCGAGGTCCGCGGACCAGCGGGGTGCATAATTGCATCGAAAACACCGTGGAGAACGGGCCGTAATACGACTTGCCAAAAATCTCCGTCAGCGGTAGTCGAAACAAGCACTGAACACCTGTCGTATAAACTTCGTGGACGAGGCAGAGAGTTGGCGCCCAGCTAGCGGGGCATTTCCGAGGCTGAGGCACAGCGGCTGACACCCCCGCCGGGCCATGGCCCCGGTCGGCCACGCTCTGCTCCCGCCTGCTGACAGCGCCGTCCGCACTTGCCCAGCACCACCGTGTCTCCCAAGTGAGAGGCGACCCACCATGCCGCTGCATGTACCCCCTGCTCCCGCTCCCGCCCTGCGCAGCGTCCTCACCGCCCTCGGTTCTCCTACCGCCGTACGTGAGGCCCCGACTCCCGCCCTCCGTGTCCACCAAGGGCCCCTGCGTCCCGAACGCCCCCTGCCCGTCCATGTACTCGACGACGTCTCCCGTCGCGGCACCCCGCGTACCCGCCTGACCGGCTGGCGATTCCTCATCCGCGGCGGTGATCGTGCGCTGGCCACGGCGGACGCCATGCTCACGCCGGACGGCTGGGCGTTCTCGCACTTCGGCGAGGGCCCTTATGTGTCCGCGATTGAACGGGCCCTGCACCAGGCCGAATCCGTGCCCGCCGCGTACCAGCCACGACTGCTGTCCGTACCGGAGCTGTACATGCTCACGCTGTGGCTGCACGAGGACATCACGGCGGACGGCGCCGAAGGCTGCCCGGGCGCGAAGGACCTGCTGGTCCCACTGGCCCCGGCGCCCCCCGGTATCGCCGCCCACCGGCCGCACCGTGTCGCCGAGCTCCTGTCCCGCCTCACGCTCCGCCTCACGCCCGCGTCCCTTCTGAGCTCGCCGGCCTAGGGGCTCCGGTCGCGGCGTCCCTCGAAGCGCCGTGTGCCGGATCGGTTCCGATTCGCCGGAGTGCGCCCCGCGGTTCTCCTCGCCGCGGGGCGCATTGCTGTCCGGCGCTCCCCTCGAACGTCCGATGCTCCCCCGAACGCACCGTTCCGCCGGGTGACTAGCCCACAATGACCAGCCGGGACCACCCAGAGGTGCGCTACGAGAGGCGGCAACCGCCCGCATGGGTGATGCGTCTTCATCCAGTAAGTACCGCTGCTGCGAAATCCCTGCGGAATCACGTCCGTAGGGCAACACTGGGAGCGAACTACCGAACGGGGGGCGGCCATGAACAGCTCATCGAGCCGCAGGAAGACGTCCACCACCACACCGCAGCGAAAGACAGCATCCATGTGCCAGCACCAGCCACCGTGTCCGTCAGCAGAGTCCGCCGACCGGGAGGCCGCCCATCTTGTGGCGCACCACCCGGAGCAGGGCTGGAGCCTGTTGTGCAACGGCGTCCTCCTCTTCGAGGACACCGGTGAGCTCCTGCCGGACGGGCAGGTCATCGACCCGCACCGGCCGATGGGCACCGGGCAGGTCGTCACCGCAGCCTGACGCGGTGAGCGGGAAGAACGAGCAGGGCCCCCGGCGGAGATCGCCGAGGGCCCTTTGACGTGCCGCAACACTTGCCGGAACGCTTACCGGGCCGCTTCAGGAAGCGCGCCGTCGGCCCAGGAAGCGCCGGCCCTCGTCAGCTGTCGTAGTCCTCCAGCGGCGGGCAGGAGCACACGAGGTTGCGGTCGCCGTAGGCACCGTCGATGCGGCGCACCGGCGGCCAGTACTTGGCCGCGGCGTCCACGCCGGCCGGGTGCACGGCTTCCTCACGGGTGTACGGGTGGGTCCACTCGCCGGTGAGGGAGGCGGCGGTGTGCGGGGCGTTGCGCAGCGGGTTGTCTTCCTTGTCCCACTCGCCCGTGCCGACCTTCTCGATCTCCGCGCGGATGGCGATCATCGCGTCGCAGAAACGGTCCAGTTCCGTGAGGTCCTCGCTCTCGGTCGGCTCGATCATGAGCGTTCCGGCCACGGGGAAGGACATCGTCGGGGCGTGGAAGCCGTAGTCGATCAGGCGCTTGGCGACATCGTCGATGCTGACGCCGGTGGCCTTGGTCAGCGGCCGTACGTCGATGATGCACTCGTGCGCGACGAGGCCGCCGGGGCCCGTGTACAGCACCGGGTAGTGCGGCTCCAGGCGCTTGGCGATGTAGTTGGCGGAGAGCACCGCGACCTGGGTGGCGCGCTTGAGGCCCTCGCCGCCCATGAGGCGGACGTACGCCCAGGAGATCGGCAGGATGCCGGCCGAGCCCCAGGGGGCGGCGGAGATCGGGCCGACGCCGGTCTCGGGGCCCGCGGTGGGCTGCAGCGGGTGGTTGGGGAGGTACGGCGCGAGGTGCTCGCGCACGCCGACCGGGCCGACGCCCGGACCGCCGCCGCCGTGCGGGATGCAGAAGGTCTTGTGCAGGTTCAGGTGCGAGACGTCGCCGCCGAACTTGCCCGGCTCGGCGACGCCGACCAGCGCGTTCAGGTTGGCGCCGTCGACGTAGACCTGGCCGCCCGCGTCGTGCACGGCCGCGCAGATCTGGGTGATGTGCTCCTCGAACACGCCGTGCGTGGACGGGTAGGTCACCATCAGGACGGCCAGCTCGTCGCGGTACTGCTCGATCTTGGCGTGCAGGTCGTCGGCGTCGACCTCGCCGTCCTCGCCGGTCTTGACGACGACGACCTTCATGCCGGCCATCACGGCGCTGGCGGCGTTGGTGCCGTGCGCGGAGGACGGGATGAGGCAGACGGTGCGCTGCTCGTCGCCGTTGGCTCGGTGGTACGCGCGGACCGCCAGCAGGCCCGCGAGCTCGCCCTGCGAACCGGCGTTGGGCTGCAGGGAGACCTTGTCGTAGCCGGTGACGACGGCGAGGCGCTCCTCCAGCTCCTGGATGAGGGTGAGGTACCCCTGGGCCTGGTCGACCGGCGCGAAGGGGTGCAGCTGGCCGAACTGCGGCCAGGTCACCGGCTCCATCTCGGTGGTCGCGTTCAGCTTCATCGTGCAGGAGCCGAGCGGGATCATGCCGCGGTCCAGCGCGTAGTCGCGGTCGGCGAGGGTGCGCAGGTAGCGCAGCATCGCGGTCTCGGAGCGGTACTGGTGGAAGACCGGGTGGGCGAGGTAGTCGTCGCTGCGCAGCAGGGACTCGGGCAGCGCGTCGGCGGCGGCCGCGTCCAGCTGCTCGATGTCGCCCTGGATGCCGAAGGCGCCGAGCACGGCGGTGAGCTGGGCGCGCCCGGTGGTCTCGTCGCAGGCGATGCCGATCAGGTCGGCATCGACCTGGCGGAGGTTGACGCCGGCCTCGCGGGCGGCGGCGACGATCTCGGCGGCGCGGCCGGGGACCCGCGCGGTGAGGGTGTCGAAGTACGTGCCGTGCACCACGTCGATGCCGCCGGCGCGGAGGCCCTCGGCGAGGACCGAGGCGTAGCGGTGGGTACGGCGGGCGATGGCGGCCAGGCCCTCGGGGCCGTGGTAGACGGCGTACATGCCGGCCATGACGGCGAGGAGGACCTGCGCGGTGCAGATGTTGCTGGTGGCCTTCTCGCGGCGGATGTGCTGCTCGCGGGTCTGCAGGGCCAGGCGGTACGCCTTGTTGCCGTCGGCGTCGACGGAAACTCCGACCAGGCGGCCGGGGAGGCTGCGGGCGAACTTCTCGCGGACGGCCATGAAGCCGGCGTGCGGGCCGCCGAAGCCCATCGGCACACCGAAGCGCTGCGTCGTACCGACCGCGATGTCGGCGCCGAGCTCGCCGGGCGAGGTGAGCAGGGTCAGGGCCAGGAGGTCGGCGGCGATGGTCACGATCGCGCCAAGTTCGTGAGCCTGTTCGATGAGCGCGCGAGGGTCGCGGACCGCGCCGGAGGCGCCGGGGTACTGCAGCAGCACACCGAAGACGCCGCGCTCGGCGATCTCGGCGGGGATGCCGTCGCTCAGGTCGGCGACGACGACCTCGACACCGGTGGGCTCGGCGCGGGTCTCTATGACGGCGACGGTCTGCGGCAGACAGTCGGCGTCGACGAGGAAGACGCCCTTCTTGACCTTGCCGACGCGGCGGGCGAGCGCCATGGCCTCGGCGGCCGCGGTGCCCTCGTCCAGCAGCGAGGCGCCGGAGGTGGGCAGCCCGGTGAGGTCGGCGACCATGGTCTGGAAGTTCAGCAGGGCCTCCAGCCGGCCCTGCGAGATCTCCGGCTGGTACGGGGTGTACGCGGTGTACCAGGCCGGGTTCTCCATGACGTTGCGCAGGATGACCGGCGGCGTGAACGTGCCGTAGTAACCCAGGCCGATCATGGAGGAGAGCACGCGGTTGCGGTCCGCGAGGCCCCGCAGCTCGTCCAGGACCTCCGCTTCGGTACGGCCCTGGGGCAGGTCCAGCGCCTCGGCGCTCTTGATCACGTCGGGGACGGCGGCCACGGTCAGTTCGTCCAGCGAACCGAAGCCGATGTGCGCGAGCATCTTCGCCTGGGCCGCCTGGTCGGGGCCGATGTGGCGCTGCTCGAAGGGGGTGCCGCGCTCCAGCTCGGTCAACGAGATGCGGTTGGTGGTCATCTGCGGGGGCCTCCTGGTCTCTGGGACCTACGAGGGGCACCACGGCGCTGGTGCCCGGACGGCCTCCCCCTCTGTCATCTCAACCTGAGAGCTTCACCGGAACGCACGCAGCGTCCGGTTTTCACCGTCGGTGAGGAGGGGCTCCGGTGCTGCACTGGTCCGTGGCCCACCCTGCTTTCCAGAGTGATCTCGTCCGCGCGGTACGTGTGCCTGAGAGATTCCGGGGAGGAGTTGCTCCTTCGGCGCCTCCGGCCCGGGGGTCGGAGAGCTCTCCCGCACGGGGTCATCGATCGCTGACCAGCCTACCAGCGCGACTGCTCGGCATCCTTCGAGTGGCCAGGGCGGGAAATGTGCCGTTTCGTAGGGTGCAAAGGGCGGTTCCGGCAGGTAGGAGGAACAGTGCAGACCGATATCGATCCCCGCAGTCTGATCGGCCGCAAGGCGTTCGACCGGCACGGCACCAAGCTCGGCACCGTCGACGAGGTGTACCTGGACGACGCGACCGGCGAGCCGGAGTGGGCAGCGGTCCGTACGGGGCTCTTCAGCCGGGACGCGTTCGTGCCGCTGGAGCCGAGCCGGCTGGTCGACGACGCGCTGCACGTGCCGTACGAGCGGAAGCTGATCAAGGACGCGCCGGATTTCGGAGTGGGCCGTCACCTCTCGCCGGAGCAGGAACTGCAGCTCTACCACCACTACCGGCTGGATATCTCCGCCACGGACGCGGAGCTCGCCGGGGAGGACGCGGTCGGCCGCCCGACCGCCGGCTCCGCCGACCGGGAGTTCGGGCGGATAGCGGGCTCGCCGGAGGACTGAGCGGCAGGCGAGGACGGCTCCGCGACTGCCGGAGCTGCCGACGAGGGCGGATCCGCGGCCATGGGCGGGTGCGCTTCCCCTTCGTGAGCGGGCGGAACATCCGCCGCGGCAGAGTCCTGCGGACCGCCGCCCACCAGAGGCAGCGCCTCCCCCGGCGTCAGCGCCGGATCGTCCACCAGAAACGTCCGCACCCGTCCCGGCGCCGACCAGGGCTGCTCGAACCGTACGGTGACCCGCCCCAGGCCGCTTCCCTGGACCCATCCGGGGCCGTACTCGGCGTGCACCACGTCCAGGCCCGGCAGCCACTTCCTGGGCCGCTCAGCGGCCTCCTCGGCCTCTTCCTCCCCACTGTCCGCTGCCGCCCCGTCCGCCGCTCTGGCCTCCTCGACGAGCCGGGCCTCCTCGGCCGCCCGCTCCGTCGCCACCTGCGCGAAGAGGTCCTCCTGCGTGAAGTCGGCGAGGCCCGTCACCCCCACGCCGAGCAGCCGCACCCCGCCCGTCGTGTCGATCAGGTCCAGCAACCGCCCGGCCGCCTCCCGCACCACCGCGGGGTCGTCCGTCGGCCCGCGCTGCGTCTCGGACCGGGTCAGCGTGGAGAAGTCGTAGTTGCGCACCTTCAGCACGACCGTCCGGCCCGAGCGCCCGGCCGCGCGCAGCCGCTGCACGCACCGGTCCGCCAGCCGCATCACCTCGGCGCGCACCCTCGTACGGTCGGTGAGGTCCACCTCGAAGGTGTCCTCGACGGAGATCGACTTGGCGTCCCGCTCCGCGACCACGGGCCGGTCGTCCCGGCCGAGCGCCATCGCGTACAGCCCCGCGCCGTGCGCCCGCCCCAGCAGCCGCACCAGCTCCGCCTCACCGGCCTCAGCGGTCTCCGCGACCGTGTGGATCCCGGCCTTGCGCAGCGCCTCGGCCGTGGCCGGGCCGACGCCCGGCAGCGTCCGCACGGTCATCGGCCCGAGCAGCTCGCGCTCCGTGCCCGGCTCGATCAGCACCAGGCCGTCCGGCTTGGCCTGCTCCGACGCGATCTTCGCGAGCATCTTGGCGCCCGCGAGCCCCACCGAGCCGGTCAGTCCCGTGACCGCCACGATGTCCCGGCGCAGCTGCTCCCCCACCGCACGGGCCGATGCGGCGTCGTCGGCGACACCGCCGGCCTCCAGGTCCACGAAAGCCTCGTCCAGGCTCAGCGGCTCCACCAGGGGCGACAGCTCGTGCAGCAGCGCCATGACCTTTTCGCTCACCTGGCGGTAGACGTGGAAGCGGGGCGTGAGATACGCGGCATTGGGGCAGAGGCGGCGGGCCTGGGCGGTGGGCATGGCCGAGCGGACGCCGAAGACGCGGGCCTCGTACGACGCGGTGGAGACGACGCCGCGCCCGCCGATGCCGCCCACCACCACGGGCTTCCCGCGCAGGCTGGGCTTGGCCGCCTGCTCGGCGGCCGCGAAGAACGCATCCATGTCCAGATGCAGGATCGTCGGCGCACGTCTCACGTCACTGATGGTGCCGTACGCCACTGACAATCGGCCGCGCGGCGGGCCGGGACCGCTCCGGCAGGCGCCGTACGTCGGCTTCCGCCGAAGCCGTACGACTACTCCTGCGTTCCGCGTCGTACCGTGCGTCTGCACGGGCTCCGTACCGCGCGTCCGCCCCCGCCTCGCCGCCCGGCGCTCTAGACCGCGCGGTTCCTCCGGCGGGCCAGCTCGTCGTGGGGATTGTGGCCGATCAGGGTCTCCCCGGTGTCCACGCGCTCTCCGTGCAGCTGGGACAGCCCGGCCTCCACGTCCCGCCAGACCACGCCGACGGCGATGCCGAAGACGCCCTGACCACCCTGGAGCAGATCGACGACCTCGTCGGGCGAGGTGCACTCGTACACCGTCGCGCCGTCGCTCATCAGCGTCATCTGGGCCAGATCGGACAGTTCGCGGGAGGCGAGGTGCTGTACGGCCGTGCGGATGTTCTGCAGCGAGACGCCGGTGTCCAGCAGCCGCTTGACGATCTTCAGGACGACAACGTCCCGGAAGCTGTAGAGCCGCTGGGTGCCCGAGCCGTACGCGGGCCGCACGCTGGGCTCGACCAGTCCCGTACGCGCCCAGTAGTCCAGCTGGCGGTAAGTGATCCCCGCGGCGGCACATGCCGTCGGCCCTCGGTATCCGACCGTCTCGCCGGCCGGGTCGGCCGGCCTGCCGGCGGCCTGTGCCGGGGCACGGTTTACCGGGGCACGATTCGCCGCGCCAGTGTGAAGCGGCAATGCCCCTCCCGCCGCCGTACCGTCGCCGGTGATTGCCACGCCGACCTCCGTCCTTCACGTCCCGGACGGGACCTGCCTTATCGACGGTATGCAGTCACTCGGGGTGCGTCAACGATCGCCGCGCTCGCCACGCCGAGTGATAATCACCCTACGAGTGGTTTCACGTGACTTTATGCGGGGAATGTCTGGTGGGTTGTGCGCCGGGTGTGCTGTCGTGCGCCCCGCTCGCTCCCTTACAGCGCGGCGCCCGCTGTCGGCCTCACTGGCTGTTGGTGCCGAAGTCCTCGGGCGAGATCTGATCGAGGAACTCGCGGAACTTCTCCACCTCGTCCTCCTGCTCATCCGGGATCGCGATGCCGGCATCGTCCAGCACCCCGTCGGTCCCGTAGATCGGCGTACCCGTGCGCAGCGCCAGCGCTATGGCGTCGGACGGGCGGGCGCTGACCTCCACACCGCTGGCGAAGACCAGCTCGGCGTAGAAGACACCTTCCCGCAGGTCCGTGATGCGCACCTGGGACAGCTCCTGGCCCACCGCCTCCAGCACGTCCTTGAACAGGTCGTGCGTCAGCGGCCTGGCAGGGGCCATGCCCTGCTGGGCGAAGGCGATGGCGGTCGCCTCGCCGGGCCCGATCCAAATGGGCAGGTAGCGGTCGCCTCCCACCTCGCGCAACAGCACGATCGGTTGGTTGGAAGGCATTTCTACCCGGACACCCACGACGTCGAGCTCGTTCACACAGCAACCCTAGGACGTGCCCGGCCGGTTTGGGTAGTCGGGCACCCCCTCGGTGGGGGTGACCGTACCCAAGGTCACGGCAGCCGGACGTGGAGAGCGGCCTGGACCAAGGCCGCATGAAGTCGTACGGAGAGCGTGGCCAGCTCCCTGGCCGTGGCTTCCGCGTGGGCCCTGGTCTGCGGGTTGCGGTGCCGCTTCAGCGGCGCCACGACCTGCTCGATCAGGCCCGCCTCGCGCTCCGCTGCGGCCTTCACCGCCCGCAGATGGCGCGCTTCCAGGCCGAAACGGCCGAGCTCGGCGACGAGCTTGGCGACCGCCACGGCTTCGATGCCGTACCCGCCGTCGGACGCCGGGGCGAGCAGACCGTACGCCTCCCAGTCCGCGAGCTCGGACTCGTCCACCTCAGTGGCGGCCAGCAGCTCGTCGCGGCCGATCCGGGCGGCCGTCGGATGCTCACCGGACGGCTCCTGTACACCGTCCAGGAACTCCCTGGGCGCCGAGGCGGGCGCCGGGAGCTGCACGTCCTCACCGCGCGCCACGGCGTCCAGATGCTCGCGGATGACCTTCAGCGGCAGGTAGTGGTCGCGCTGCATCCGCAGCACGCCCGCCAGCCGCTCGACGTCCTCCGTGCTGAACTTGCGGTACCCGGACGGCGTACGCTGCGGTTCGACCAGGCCCTCGGACTCCAGGAAGCGGATCTTGGAGATCGTGACCTCGGGGAATTCGTCGCGCAGCAGATTGAGCACCGTACCGATGCTCACCAGCTCGCCGCCCGCGGCGGCGGTGCCGGAGGAACCGGCACCGCCGGACGGTGTGTGGTGCATGTGCCTTCCCTGGCCGGTCAGATGCCGACGCCCCGCTGGCTCGCGTAGAAGACCAGGCGGAACTTGCCGATCTGCACCTCGTCGCCGTTCGCCAGCGGAACGGAATCGATCCGCTCGCGGTTGACGTAGGTGCCGTTCAGGCTGCCGACGTCGGTGACGGTGAAGCCGCCGTCCGGGCCGCGACGGAACTCCACATGGCTGCGTGAGACCGTCACGTCGTCCAGGAAGATGTCACTCTGCGGATGGCGGCCGGCCGTGGTCAGCTCACCGTCCAGCAGGAATCGGCTGCCGGAATTGGGGCCCCGGCGCACCACGAGGAGCGCGGAGCCGAGCGGCAACGCGTCCACGGCGGCCTGGGCCTCGGGGGACAGCGAAGGCATCGGGGTCTGCCCCGTCGTCTCCGCGTCATACGCCTCGATACCCGAGATGGAGATGGTCGAGGTCGTCTCAGAGGGACGCTCGGCCTGCCCACCGGCGCGCAGCGGCGCGCCGCAGTTGGAGCAGAACCGGCTCGCCTCGGCATTGCGGTGCCCGCACCTCGTACAAACCGGCAAGGCGGACCCTCCACCCGTAGCGGCTGATGGTTCCTGGAAACCTATGGGGCCGGACGCGGCAGGGTCAACAGAACCGGGCTGCTGACCACCGGAAGTGCCACCGGCCGGGCCGGCCACCTCGTCACGGAAGAGCGGGCGCTCCTCATTGGACGCCGGCTCACCTGACTGCCGCGGCGCGGCGTGCCGCGCAGAGGCGTTGCCGCCATCCTTGCGGTCACTCTTGCCGAACAGCTTCGCAAAAAAACTCACGGGCGATTCCCCTTGAACGAAACAGACCCGCCCGTGGGGCAGGACGAACCCTCGATGCACACACCGGCCGATCCGGACATCCATTCAACGTCCGGGGCCTTCACACAGTTTCCACCACGCACCACTTGTGCGGTGCGCCGACCCCCGGCTACCTCATGCCCCGTCGCACGCCTCGCCATACGTTCCCGCCTCACTGCGACGACGACCGCGCGTAGTCGGGCCGCTCCGCCTTGCGCAAGGCGTCCACGACAATCTTGTCCTGACGGGTCACAGACACCGTGGCCTGCTCCTTCTCCAATGTCTGAACCACTCCGCCGGGGATGTTCAGGGCCGGCTCCAGGTCCTCGGGCTTGCCGATTACCTTGAAACGGAACGGCTGCACGACCCGCTTCCCGTCGATCTCCACGCCGCCCCGCACGTCCGAGACGTAGGTGTTCGCCACGACACGGACGTCGTTGACCTGAATGGCCTCCGCGCCGGCCGCGCGCAGCTCCTGGATCGTGTCCAGAAGCTTGTCCGCCTCGACGGAGCGCGACGGATCGTCGATCGTGAGCGAGATGCCGGGCCCCTCGGCCGCCACCGTACCGGCCAGCACCCCGAGCTGCTGTTCTTTTTCCACCGTCTGCTTACGGGCCTCCTCGGCCTGGTCCGAGCTGCTCTCCAGCTCGGTCTTCTGGCCTTCCAACCGCCGCTGCTCGTCTTCCAGGCGCTGCGAGCGGTCGTCGAGCTCGTCAAGGATGCGCACCAGGTCCTCCTGGCGCGCTCCGCGCAGCGCACTGCTGTCACTGGTGGAACGTACCTGAATAGCAAGCCCCAGCCCGAGAATGAACAGCAGTACGGCGGCAATCAATTGAGCCCGGTTCAGCCGCGGCGGCCACAGACCGGCTTTCAGCCGCTCCCGGCCGGTGAGCTGCGGCGCGTCTCCGGCGTCCGGCCGCGCCGCGGACGGCTGACCGGATGCGGGAGCCTGCCCGGGCCCTACGGGGCCGTGCTGCTGCGCCCCGGATGCCGCGGCGGCCGCGGGACGGTCGCCCTGAGGCGCTGCCGACGCACCACCGGGACGGCCCTGCTGCGGCCCCTGAGGAGGCCCGCCGGACCCCTGCCGCTCGGGCGGCATGGGCAGCCGCCCGGCGGGCCCGGAACGGCCGTCGGGGGCTTGCGGACGCCGCTGCCCGGGCCCTTGCCCAGGTCCCTGGGCGGGCCCTTGCGGCCGCCCCCGTACGGGACCGTGCGCACCATGGGGGCCGGCCTGACCGCCCCCCTGAGGGCGAGCCTGCGGCCCTCCTTGCGGACGGCCCTGCGCCGGATGCGGCGGACGGCCCTGAGCGGGCCCCTGGGGGCCGCCCCGCCCTGGTACGGGACGCGGCGGGCGCCCCTGGGCGGGACCCTGCAGGGGTCCTTGCAGACGGCCGGGACCGGGACGCTGCGTACGGCCTTCGCCGGGCTTCCCCTTCGGGGCCTGCGCGGCTGCCCCCTGAGGGGCGTCCGCCTCGTCCGGCTTGCGCGTCACCGGCTTCTCGGGCGCCTCGGGGCGCTCACCCTCCTTGGGCTTACCGGACGGCTTACCGGACGTCTCGGGCGCCTTGGGCGTTTCGCGGCGCTCCGGGGCATCGTCACCCTTCGGAGTGTCGCGGTCTTCTGACGAGTCGCCACTTCCAGGCGTCGCGGGACGTTTCTGCGCCGCACCGCCCTCAGCAGGCGCGGTCTCGTCGCGCCCGGCCGTCCGGTCGCTCTCGGACGGCTCGGCGCGCTCCTGCGACTTGCCGCGCCCCTGCGGCTCGGCGCGGTCCTGCGACTCGGCGCGGTCTTGCGATTCCTCGCGCGCCTGCATCTCGTCGGGCTCGTTCTTTTCGTTGTGCTCGTCGTGCTCGTCGGATGCCATTGGTCTCACGCCCTGAACACGTGCCGGCGAATCGCGGCGGCGTTGGAGAAGATGCGGATGCCGAGCACTACGACCACACCGGTGGAGAGTTGGGCGCCGACGCCCAGCTTGTCCCCGAGGAAGACGATGAGTGCGGCGACCACCACATTGGACAGGAAGGAGACGACAAAGACCTTGTCGTCGAAAATGCCGTCCAGCATCGCCCTCAGACCGCCGAACACGGCGTCCAGCGCCGCGACGACAGCGATCGGCAGGTAGGGCTCGACCACCGTC
The DNA here is from genome assembly GCF_020024005.1 of Streptomyces purpurogeneiscleroticus. Classification (NCBI taxonomy): domain Bacteria; kingdom Bacillati; phylum Actinomycetota; class Actinomycetes; order Kitasatosporales; family Streptomycetaceae; genus Streptomyces; species Streptomyces purpurogeneiscleroticus. Next base: position 4,622 of record NZ_NHSG01000122.1, on the reverse strand, counting down.
GGCACCACGGGGCGGACGACAAGTCCGACCACGACTCCCACGATGAGGCCCAGTACGGCGATCACGATGTGCCCTTCCCTGTGTCGGTGCTGCCCGGCTGCGCGGCACCGGTCTTCGGCTGTGCGGTACGTACGATCAAGCTCGGCGCGGGCGGCAGCGTGAGGTCACCCTCGGTGGAAATCCTGGTCCGGACGCCGTAGTTCTCCTGCAGCACATGCAGGTACTGGCCATCGGCGCTGTCCTGGAACGTGGTGCTCAGCCGCTGCCCGTCCCCCACCGCCAGCACCGTATACGGAGGCGCCAGCGGTTTGTTGTCGACCAGTATGGCGTCTCCCGCCGCCCTGATCGCCGAGAGGGACGTGAGGCGCTGCCCATTGACGGAGATGGCCTCGGCGCCGGATTCCCACAGGCCGTTGACCACCCGTTGCATGTCCCGGTCGCGCACCCGCCCGGTGTCGGAGAAGCCGGTGCTCTCGCGGGGACCGCCACCGCCGGTCTCCGCCTCCTTGGCGTCGTCCACGACCAGTTTCACCCCGGGCCCGGTGACCTGCGTGGAGCCGGACAGCAGCGCCAGTAGGTCGGCCCGTTCGCCGTCGCTCTTCTTCAGCGCTTTGCGCTGCATGTCGCCGACGTCCTCACGGAGCGAGTCGACGTGCTTCTGGAGCTTGTCGGCCTTGTCGGTGCCCTGGTCGATCCGGGCGATGAGCTCCTCGCGCTCCTTCGCCAGGGTCGGTGCTGATATCCGCGCCTGCGCCGCACCTACCGTGACGACCACCGCGGCGAGGACCAGCCCGGCCGCCAGGCCCAACTTGGCCCGCAGCGTACGGGGCAGGCCCCCGGCCGTCGCCGCCTTACGGGCCGCCGCTTCGGCATACCCGTCATCGAGGCTGTGCTCCATGACATTGGTCAGCAGCGACATGGAGGCATCGGGGCGCGGAGCGTTTCCGGGGCTGCTCCGTTCGGGGTGCTGCTGCGACATGCCGCACATCGTCGCACGTCGGCGGCGCGGTCACCCAATGGCCCCACCGGCGCGCCGAATCGGGACGCGCCGGTGGGGACTCGGGTCAGCGGCCCGCGCTGTCCACGACGGACGCCCACTCGTCCAGGAGCTGCTGCGCGGAGGCGTCGTCCGGACCCTCCGCCCACAGGTGCGTGACCGCCTCGGCCGGGTCGGGCAGCACCAGTACCCAGCGCCCGTCGGCCTCGACGACCCGCACGCCGTCCGTGGTGTCCACGGAGCGGTCGCCGGCCGCCTCCACGACATGCCGCATGACGAGACCCTTGACCGCCCAGGGCGTCGCCAGATCGCGCTTGAGGACGTGCGCACGCGGGATACGCGCGTCAATCTGGCTCAGCGTGAGCTGCGTACGGGCCACCAGACCGATCAGCCGGACGAACGCGGCCGAGCCGTCGAAGACGCTCGCGAACTCCGGGACGATGAAGCCGCCCCGGCCGTCGCCGCCGAAGATCGTGTCGTCCGCCCTGCCGACCCGGGTCAGGTCGTCGGGCGAAGTGGTCGTCCACTCCACCTGCGTACCGTGGTACGCCGCCACCTGCTCGGCGATACGGGTGGTGGTCACGGGCAGCGCCACCCGCCCGCTGCGCCGCTCTGCGGCCACCAGGTCCAGCATGACCAACAGGGCGCGATCGTCCTCGATGATCCGCCCCCGCTCGTCAACGAGCGACAGCCGCTCGCCCACCGGGTCGAAGCGCACCCCGAAAGCCGCGCGTGCCGACGCGACGATCTCGCCCAACCGCACGAGGCCGGACCGCCGCGCGTCCTCGGTCTCCGTGGGCCGCGACTCGTCGAGACCGGGGTTGATCGTCAGGGAGTCCACCCCGAGGCGCCCCAGCAGGCTGGGCAGCACCAGACCGGCGCTGCCGTTCGAAGCGTCCACGACGACCTTGAGGCCGGCCTCCGCGATTCCCGTCGTGTCCACGGATCGCAGTAGCGAACCCGTGTACGAGTCGAAGACGCTGGACGGGAAGTGCAGATCACCGATCTCGCCGGGGAACGCACGACGGTACTCCTGGCGGGCATACACCCGGTCGAGCTTGCGCTGCCCGCCCTGCGAGAGGTCCGCGCCCCGCTCGTCGAAGAACATGATGTCCACGGAGTCCGGGACGCCCGGCGTCGTACGGACCATGATCCCGCCGGCACTGCCCCTGGCGGTCTGCTGACGGGCCACCGGCAGCGGCACGTTCTCGAGGTCGCGTACGTCGATGGCGCTCGCCTGCAGCGCGGAGATCACCGCACGCTTCAGCGCCCGGGCACCTCGTGAATGGTCCCGCGCCGTGGTGACCGAGGAACCTTTCTTCAGCGTCGTCGCATACGCGCCCGCGAGCCGCACCGCCAGCTCGGGCGTGATCTCCACGTTCAGAATTCCGGAAACGCCGCGGGCGCCGAAAAGATGCGCCTGGCCGCGGGACTCCCAGATCACCGAGGTGTTGACGAACGCGCCCGCTTCGATCGTCTTGAACGGATAGACGCGGACGTTGCCCTGAACAATCGATTCCTCACCGACGAGGCACTCGTCGCCGATGACGGCGCCGTCCTCGATGCGGGCCGCCCGCATCACATCGGTGTTCTTCCCGATGACGCAGCCGCGGAGGTTGCACTGCTCCCCGATGTACACGTTGTCGTGCACCACGGCCTTGTGCAGGAACGCGCCGCTCTTCACGACGACATTCGAGCCGACGACGGTGTGCTCACGCAGCTCTACGCCCGCCTCGACCTTCGCGTAGTCGCCGATGTAGAGCGGGCCGCGCAATACGGCGTCCGGGTGAACCTCGGCGCCCTCGGCCACCCACACACCCGGGGACATCTCGAAGCCGTCGATATCGACATCGACTTTTCCCTCGAGAACGTCGGCCTGGGCCTTTACATAACTCTCGTGTGTACCGACATCCTCCCAGTAGCCCTCGGCGACATAGCCGTAGATCGGCTTGCCCTCCTTCATGAGCTGCGGAAAGACATCTCCGGACCAGTCCACCGGAACGTCCGGTTCGACGTAGTCGAAGACCTCCGGCTCCATGACGTAAATACCCGTGTTCACGGTGTCGGAGAAGACCTGACCCCAGGTCGGCTTTTCCAGGAAACGCTCGACCTGACCGTCCTCGTCGACAATCGTGATACCAAACTCAAGCGGATTCGGGACCCGCGTCAGGCACACGGTGACGAGGGCGCCCTTCTCCTTGTGGAAACGGATCAGGTCGGTCAGGTCGAAGTCGGTGAGGGCATCGCCCGAGATCACCAGGAAGGCATCGTCCTTGAGCGCCTCTTCGGCGTTCTTGACGCTGCCGGCGGTGCCGAGCGGCTTTTCCTCATTGGCGTACGTGAGCTCCATGCCGAGCTCTTCACCGTCGCCGAAATAGTTTTTTACCAGCGAGGCCAAAAATTGCACCGTCACTACGGTCTCACTGAGGCCATGCCGTTTCAACAGCCGCAGTACGTGCTCCATGATCGGCCTGTTTGCCACCGGAAGCAGTGGCTTGGGCATGCTCGAAGTCATGGGCCGAAGGCGTGTGCCTTCACCGCCCGCCATCACAACGGCCTTCATGTCGGAAGCGTCCTCCTCGAAGAGACGACGATCTTGCCGACTTCACCCGCCCAGATGGCCCACTTCTCTCGCATTGGGCACCCGGCCATCGCACGGCTGCCGGTTCGGCGAGCTCAGTCGGCCGCGGCGTCCGCCTTGATGATGCGGCGGACCTGAACCACGTAGAGGATTCCTGCCCACCAGTAGAGCGTTGTACCCCATCCGGCGAACGCCCATCCGAAAATAGCAGCGAGTGTATGCAGCCAGCCACTTCCGTCACTGAGAAGCAGCAACGGGAACGCATACATCAAGTTGAACGTGGCCGCCTTGCCCAGGAAGTTCACCTGAGGCGGCCCGTACCGGTACCGGCTGAGCCAGCCCACCGCGATCAGCAGCATCAGCTCTCTGGCCAGCAGCGCGATCGTGATCCACAGCGGCAGGATCTCCCGCCAGGTCAAACCGACCAGTGTGGACAGTATGTACAGCCGGTCGGCCGCCGGGTCGAGAATGCGCCCCAGGCTGCTGATCTGATTCCAGCGGCGCGCGAGCTTGCCGTCCAGGTAGTCGCTGACGCCGCTCAGAGCCAGCACCAGCAGCGCCCAGCCGTCGGCCTTGGGACCACCGAATTCCGGCCACAGAATCAGCCACAGGAACACGGGCACGCCGACCAGGCGAGCCATGCTCAGAATATTGGGGATGGTGAGGACGCGATCAGTCTGGATCCGCGTCTCCTGAACCTCCACCCGTGTGCCTCCTGTGGGGAACGTAGCGATGATGCCCCATGACTTTACCTGCCCGGTTCGTCCCCCTGTACCGCGGGCCCCGTATCGGCCGCCGTCGGGCCGGTAACGAGGCTCCACGATGTCCGGAAACAAACGCCGGCCGGCAGCCGGACACACCGAAAACAAAAAAGCTCCGGTCCCTGAACCTTTTGGTTCAGGGACCGGAGCTGAAGAATTGTTCGGCGGCGTCCTACTCTCCCACAGGGTCCCCCCTGCAGTACCATCGGCGCTGAAAGGCTTAGCTTCCGGGTTCGAAATGTAACCGGGCGTTTCCCTAACGCTATGACCACCGAAACACTAT
>NZ_NHSG01000121.1:0-19715 GCF_020024005.1 Streptomyces purpurogeneiscleroticus | reverse complement strand
GCACGACCCCCGATCCCGCGCCCACCGGCCGCCCCGGAAAGCGCGCCGCCATCGACTGCGCGGCCCGCACCGTCTTCGGGAGGGAGGGCTACAGCCGGGCCAGCGTCGACGCCATCGCCGCCGAGGCCGGGGTCTCCAAGCGCACGATCTACAACCACCACCAGGACAAGGAGCACCTCTTCCTCGCCGTCGTGCAGCAGAGCTCCCAGGCCGTCGCCGCACACCAGGAGGAGGTCATCGACCACCACCTGGGCGACCCCGGGGCCGACCCGACCGCCGCGCTCACCGCCCTGGGCCGCGCGCTGGCCGTTCCGCAGACCGAATTCGAGAGCCACTTCGCCCTGGTCCGCGTGATCTTCGCCGAGGCCCCGCACCTGCCGCCGCACGTCATCGAGAGCTGGCGCGGCACCGGCCCCGGCCGGGTGCGCGCCCGGCTGGCCGAGCGGCTCGGCGGACTGGTGAAGGCCGGCGCGCTGCGCGACAGCACCACCCCGGAGACCCTGGCCGTCCACTTCACCCAGCTGGTGACCTCGGAGGTGTACGAGCGCTCCCTGCACGGTGCGCTGCCGCTGCCGGCCGACGAGACGGCGGCGCTGGTCGAGTCCGGCGTCGCGGCCTTCCTCGCCCTGCACGGCCCCGCCTCCTGAGCAACGGGCCGAGCCGCGGGACGGGCTCAACCTAGGTGCTATCAACCGTTCCGCGCGGCCGCTCGCGTGCCACTGTGCTCTGGGCAGCGCCCGAGGGGCGCATCGACGGGGGAATCATGCCCGTATTCCGTCATGCGCACGGGCGGTACCGCAGCGCCGCGGCCGCCGTCCGCACCCTCCTCGCAGCCCGCGTCCACCCGCGAACTTCAGGAGGAGCCCGTGTCACAGACGGTCAGGTCACTCCCCCATCCGTCACCGGCCCGCCCCGGCCCGCCGCCGCTCACCGCGCAGCCGGCCGGGCCGTGGCGGGTACTCGTCGTCGAGAACGACGCCCGCACCGCCCAGACCCTCACCCGCAGCCTGGAGCGCCACGGCCACCAGGTCAGGACCGCCGCGACCGGCGCCGCGGCGCTGCGCGAGCACCACCACGCCGATGTGATCCTGATCGACCTGGAACTTCCCGACGTGGACGGGCTGGAGATCTGCCGGTCCATCACCGCCGTGTGCGACACCCCGCTGCTCGCGGTCACCGCCCGGGACAGCGAGGTCGACCGGGTGCTCGGGCTCCAGGCCGGCGCCGACGACTACCTGGTGAAGCCCTACGGATTCCGCGAACTGCTGGCCAGAATGGGCGCGGTGATGCGCCGGGCCCGCCCCGCGGCCACGGCCGGCGCGGTCCTGCAGCTGGGGCCGCTCGTCGTTGAGCAGACCACCCGTACCGTACGGCTGCACGGCCGGCCCGTCCCGCTCACCCGCAAGGAGTTCGACCTGCTGCTGCTCCTGGCCTCCCGGCCCGGTGCCGTGGCCACCCGGCGGCAGATCCTCCAGCAGGTCTGGCAGGACACCGACACACCGCGCAGCCGCACGCTGGACACCCACGTCAACGGGCTGCGCCGCAAGCTCGGCTCGGGCGACTGGATCGTCACCGTGCGCGGTGTCGGTTTCCGGCTCGGCCAGCCCTGGAACTCCCCCTCCCCGGCGAAGTGAGGACACCCGCATGACCCCTACCGGTACCGGCCTCACCGCCCGCCGCGGTTGCCGCCGGCCCGCCACGCCTGCCGTCCGCACATGTGCGAGCGCCGCCCGTACGCCCCTGACGAGCACGGTACGGCGCCGGCCACGCGGCACAGCGGGCGGACGGCCACGCGGCGGACCGGACCGTGAAGCCGCCTATCCGGATGAGGCGGACGCCCGTTCGTCCGCTTCCGGGCGGACCGGGACGGGCCGGGCGCCGGTCCGCCGGCCGCGCGGGGCGGCGAGGACGCAGGCGCCCAGCGCCCCGGCCAGGCAGACCACCCCCGCCACCCACAGACCGCTGCGCGCACCGGCGGCACCGGCCAGCCAGCCGGTCAGCAGCGCGCCGATGGGCGTGGTGCCCTGGTAGATCACGGTGTAGAGGGCCATGACGCGGCCGCGGTAGGCGGACTCGGTGCCCAGCTGTATGCGGTGGTTGGCCGCCTGCGAGAACACGATCATGGCGAAGCCGGTCACGGCCAGGGAAAGCAGCGCGACGGGGAAGGTGGGCGCCAGCCCGGAAGCGATCTCCGCGACGCCGAAGGCCACCGCCGCGGCCAGCACGACGCGCTGCCGCGGCCGGCCCCGGCGCACGGTGGTGACCAGCGCCGCCACCAGCGAGCCGGCCGCCATCGCCGCGGTCAGCAGCCCGAAGGTGCCGGGCCCGGTGCCGAAGACCGTTCTGGCCAGCAGCGGCAGCGTGACCTGGAAGTTGAAGCCGACCAGCGCCAGCAGGGCCACCAGCGCGAGCGGCAGCAGCAGGTCGCGCCGCGCGGCGACGTACCGCAGTCCGGCCACGACGCCGCCGCGGGCCGCCCGGGCGGTGCCCCGGTACAGCTCCTGCGGGCGCATCCGCGCCAGCGCGACCACCGTGCCCAGATAGCTGACGGTGTTGAGCAGCAGCACCGCCGGGGCGCCCCACACGCTGATGAGCGCGCCCGCGGCGGCGGGCCCCAGCACCCGGGCCGTGTTGAAGTACGCGGCGCTCAACGCCGAGGCATTCGGCAGCAGTTCACCGCCGACCATCTCGCTGACGAAGGACATCCGCGCCGGGATCTCCACCGCGTTGACCACGCCCAGGCCCGCCGCGCAGCCGATGATGTGCCACAGCCGCAGCCCGCCGCCGATCGCCACGGCCGCCAGCAGGCAGGCCAGTACCGCCGAGGCGAGATTGGCCGCCAGCAGCAGCCGGCGCTTGTCGTACCGGTCCGCCAGCCGGCCGCCCAGCAGCGTCAGCAGCAGGACGGGCGCGAACTGGGCCGCCGTGACCGCGCTGAGCGCGGCGGCCGAATCCCCGGTCAGCCGCAGCACGAGCCAGTCCTGCGCGGTGAACATCATCCAGGTGCCGGTCACCGAGGCGAGCTGGCCCAGCGTGAACAGCCGGAAGTTGCGCACCCGCAGCGACGCCGTCATGCCGCGCAGTACGGCGCCGCCGCTCATCGCGCGCCCGCTTCGGCGCGCGCCACGCACTCCTCCAGGAACGCGAGGACGCCCAGGTGGTAGCCGCGCGCCGTCCGCCCCAGGCTGATGTTGTGGCCCGCGCAGGCCAGCCGTTCGACGCGGACGAGGGGCGAGGCCAGCCGGGCCGTCATCGCCTCCACCGTCCACCGGTCGGACCGCCACCACTTCTCGTGCTCGGCGAAGGTGAAGCGCACCGGCACCCGGACGTCACGGGCCACCGACGGATAGGTACGCGGCCAGCACGGCACGTCCCGCAGCTCGTTGCGGGGTATCGGGCCCACCAGCGGCTCGGCCATCCGGAAGGTGCCCGGCGGGTACAGGGCCAGCGGGCCCCAGTGCAGCCGGTGGCCGCGGCGGCCGGCGGGGTCCGCCAGCCGGTCGGAGCCGACGGCCCAGCGGTCGCTGATGCCGGACACATCGACGCCGAGCAGCCGCCGCGCGCCCGCGCCGGCGCCGTCACGGGCCGCGGTCATCAGAGCGAGCTTCCCGCCCATCGAGTGCCCCAGCAGGAAGAAGCCCGCCCCCACCGGGTGTTCGCGCGCGTAGCTCTCCAGGGCCGCCAGGACATACCCGGCCTGCTCGGCCAGCGACAGGCCGTCGGGCAGCGCTGCCGCCGAACTCCCGTACCCGGGCCGGTCCAGCGCGAGCGCCGCGTACCCGCAGGAGGCCGCGAGCGAGAGCATCGAGGTGGCCGGGTCGGCCCGGCCGTGGAAGTAGCCGGCCCGCATCCCGCCGCCGTGCAGCGCGACGAGCACGGCGCGCGGCGGGGCGGCCGGCAGGGCGAGCAGGCCGGACAGGCGGAGCGGGCCCGCCTCGACCTCGACGGCACGGACCGGATCGTCCGGCGGGGTGGGCGGTGCCTCGGGCGGCAGCAGCTGGGGCATGGAAGTACTCCAAGTCGGGTGGGTGCCCGGCGGTGGCAGGGAAGAGGGGGGAGCAGAGGCGGACGTGCGCGGGCGGGCGCCGGGGAAGCGGCGCCCGCCCGGGATGCGGCCGGTCAGTCCGTACCGCGGATGATGTGCGGTTCGGCGTCGAAGTCGTCCTCGGCTTCGAGGGGCGGCAGCTGCCACCCGGCCCGCGGCGGGCCGGTGTCCTCGACGGTACCGGGCGCTTCCTGTGTCACGGTCACGGTGTTTCCTCCTCGTACGGCACGGCGCTACGCGGCCAGTTCCTGCCAGCTGCGCGGACCGGGGCCGCGCTCGGCGCGCTCCAGCCGGCGCCAGCGCGCGGTGGCGGGCCGGACCGGCGCGGGCTCTTCGGGAGCGGCGGCCATGACCCGGAGCAGGACGGCGGTGACGGCCGCCAGCTCCTCGGGGGTGGGCGAGCCCTTCTCCACACGGATCACGTCGCGTGCTTCGCTCACTCGGTACTCCTTACTGGGGCGGGTTGCCGTGCTTGCGGGAGGGCAGGCCGGCGTGCTTGCTGCGCAGCATCGCCAGCGACCGGGCGATGACCTGGCGCGTGCTGCGCGGGTCGATGACGTCGTCCACCAGGCCGCGCTCGGCGGCGTAGTAGGGGTGCATCAGCTCTTCGCGGTACTCGCGGATCTTCTGGGCGCGGGTCTCCTCCGGGTCGGCGGAGGCGGCGATCTCCCGGCGGAAGATGACGTTGGCCGCGCCCTCCGCGCCCATCACGGCGATCTCGTTGCTCGGCCAGGCCAGCGCGAGGTCGGTGCCGATCGAGCGGGAATCCATGACGATGTACGCGCCGCCGTACGCCTTGCGCAGTACCAGGGAGATCCGCGGGACCGTGGCGTTGCAGTACGCGTACAGGAGCTTGGCGCCGCGCCGGATGATGCCGTTGTGCTCCTGGTCGACCCCGGGCAGGAAGCCGGGCACGTCCACGAGCGTGACGAGGGGGATGTTGAAGGCGTCGCAGAACTGCACGAAGCGCGCCGCCTTCTCGCTGGCCTCGATGTCCAGGACGCCGGCGAAGTGGGCGGGCTGGTTGGCGACGATGCCGGCCACCTCGCCGTCGAAGCGGGTCAGCGCGCACACGATGTTGGCCGCCCACCCCGGGTGCACCTCGAAGTACTCGCCGTCGTCGGCGATCTCCTCGATCACGGCGCGGATGTCGTACGTGCGGCCCGGCTCGGCGGGGACCACGTCCAGCAGGTCCTCGCACGAGCGGTCGACGGGGTCGTTGGCCGGTGCGGAGGGCGGCAGTTCGCGGTTGTTGGACGGCAGCAGCGAGAGCAGGTAGCGGACCTCTTCGAGGCAGGTCCGCTCGTCGTCGTACGCGAAGTGGGCCACGCCGGAGGTCTCGGCGTGCACATCGGCGCCGCCCAGCCCGTTCTGGGTGATCTCCTCGCCGGTCACCGCGCGGACCACGTCCGGGCCGGTGATGAACATCTGCGAGGTGTCCCGGACCATGAAGACGAAGTCGGTCAGGGCGGGCGAGTAGGCAGCGCCGCCGGCGCAGGGGCCCAGCATGACGCTGATCTGCGGGATGACGCCGCTCGCCTTGGTGTTGCGCTGGAAGATGCCGCCGTACCCGGCGAGCGCGGAGACGCCTTCCTGGATACGGGCACCCGCGCCGTCGTTCAGCGACACCAGGGGCGCACCGGCCTGGAGGGCCATGTCCATGATCTTGTGGATCTTCTGCGCGTGGGCCTCGCCGAGCGCGCCGCCGAAGATCCGGAAGTCGTGCGCGTAGACGAAGACGGTACGGCCGTGGACGGTGCCCCAGCCGGTGATCACACCGTCGGTGTAGGGCTTCTTGTTCTCCAGGCCGAAGCCGGTCGCGCGGTGCCGGCGCAGCGGCTCGACCTCCGTGAACGAGCCCTCGTCCAGGAGCAGTTCGATGCGTTCGTGCGCGGTGAGTTTGCCCCGGGCGTGCTGGCGTTCGGTGGCGGCCGGATCCGGTCCCTGGCGGGCCATCTCCTTGAGCGTTTCCAGCTCCGCCAGGTGGGCCTCGGGCGGCAGCACGGTCGGGGTGACATCGGTGACGGTCACTGAGATCTCCTCTTGCGGTCGGTGGGGTACGTCGGGCCACGTGCCGCGCCGGTCAGGCGGCGGACGACAGGGCCGGGATGCCGGTGGCGGCCGGCACGGACGCGCCGCCGGGAAGCAGTACGGCAGTGGGCAGCCGGTGCACGGCGCGGGGCGCCTCGGCCGCGCCCCGGTAGGCGATCGCACCGTCGTGGTGCGGACCGCAGTCGAGGTCCAGGACGGACCAGCCCGGCGGGCGCCGCGGGACGTCGGCGCCGAGGTAGTCGGCGGCCGGCGAGCGGCTGAGCCCGGTGCCCAGGGCCTTGAGGTACGCCTCCTTGCGCGTCCAGACGCGGCCGAAGGCGGCGCAGTGCCCGGGCGGCGGTACCTCCTCGATCTCGGCCCGTTCGGCCGGGTGGAGCGAGGGGGTGCACACCTCGACGGTGCCGGGGCGCGGGCGGCGCTCGACGTCGGCACCGACGGTCGCGTCGGCGACGGCGACGAGCACCATGCCGCTGCTGTGCGAGAGCGAGAAGTGCAGCGGCGGGTCGGGGTGGGCCACGGCGGGGCGCCCGTGGGGGTCGCCGCAGCCGGGACACGGTTCGCGGACGAACGGCACCTGTTCCGGGGCGAGTCCGAGGTAGTGGCCGAGGACCCGGCGCAGGGCGATGTGTGCCGAGGCGTACAGCACGCCGTCGTGGGGCCGGGTGAAGGAGCGGCCGCGGGCCTGTTCGCGCGCGTCCAGTTCCGAGCTGTCGAGCAGTGGTCCGAGCTGGTCGGGGCGGGGCAGGCGGAGCAGCCAGGCGTCGAGGAAACCGTTCATGCGTGCTGCCTGACTCTGTGGCCGTGACCGGTGCCGTGGCCATTTCCGTGGCCGTTTCCGTGGCCTTCGGGGCCGAGCTGGCCGGCGAGGCAGTCGATGAGCTCCTGGGCGCTGTTGGCCAGCAGCAGCATCTGGAGGTTCACCTCCACCTCCAGCGCGCGTTCGATGCGGTTCTGGAGCTGGAGGCCGGCGACGGAGCCGATGCCGAGGCTGTTCATCGTGCGGCCGGAGACGTCGATGTCGCGCGGGGCCACGAGGAGGACGCGGGCGAGTTCCCGGCGGACGTACGCGTCGATGATGCGGGTGCGCTCTTCGAGGGAGAGCGTGACCATCACGGACCGGCCGGGCACCGCGACCTCCGGCCCGAGCAGCGTGTCTTCCGTGTCGTCGTCGAACTCCCAGCCGTCGACGTCCCAGGCATCGACGTCCCAGGCGTCGAGTTCCCAGGCGTCGACGTCCCAGGCCATGCGGCTGTCTTGGACAGTCATCCGGATTCCTTCGGTGAGTGGCGGACGGTGGTGGGAGCGGCGAGGCCGGCCAGTGCCGTGACCACGCCGAGCAGGCCGACGGCGGCGACGAGCAGATGGGCGGAGCGGTGGTCCGGCGCTCCGGTGCCGGCCGTCAGCAGCGCCGCGGCCAGCGCCGGCATGAGCGCGGCACCGGCCTGGACGGCCGTCTGGTACGCCGCGCCCGCGACGGCCTTGTCGCTGTCGGCCGCCTCGGAGACGGCCTGGGTGTTCAGGGCGGTGAAGGCCAGCACGAAGCCGGTGCCCACCAGGAGGAGGCTGGGCAGCAGCCCGGTGACGTACGACGTGCTCTCCCGCAGCAGCAGGAGGTACCCGGCGAACGCGGCCAGGGAGCCGGCGGCGATGAGCGGCCGGGCCCCGAAGCGCTGGACCATCGCCCCGGAGTGCAGGGCGGTCAGGGCCAGCGGCAGGCTCGCGGGCAGGAAGGCCAGCGCCGTCTGCAGCGGACTGTGGCCGAGCTCGTCCTGCAGCTGCAGCGTGGCGATGAACAGCATGCCCAGGTAGGACCCGTTGAGGCAGGCGGCGCCCAGCGCCGACCTGCGCAGCGCGGCGCTGGTGCGTACGGAGGCGGGCAGCAGCGGGGCCGCCGCGCGGCGTTCCCGTACCACCAGCAGGACGTAGAGGACCGCGGCCGTCAGCAGCAGTCCGGCCGTGCGCGGACCGGTCCAGCCGTCGGTGGGTACGAGAGCGATCCCGCCGACGAGGGCCGCGGTGCCCGCGGTCAGCAGCAGGACCCGCGCCAGGGGCAGCGGCTGCCGCGCCGCCCCGGGTTCCTGCGCGGGGATGAGCCGCAGCCCGGCGACGAACAGCACGGCCACCACCGGCGCGGGGAAGGCCAGGGTGAAGCGCCAGTCCCAGCCGGTCAGCAGCCCGGAGAGCAGCAGGCCCGTGGCGAAGCCGCTGGCCCCGAAGAGCGTGTACACGGAGATCGCGCGCCGCCGCACCGGGCCTTCGGGGAAGACGGACATGATGATGGCCAGCCCCATCGGCGCCGTCAGCGCGGCGCAGCCGCCCTTGACGAAGCGGGTGGCCACCAGGAGTACCGGGTCGGTGGCGATGCCCGCGACGAGGGACGCGACGGCGAAGACGGCCAGCGCGGTCAGGTACAGGCGCCGCCTGCCCCAGCGGGCGGCCAGCCGCGGTCCGAGCAGCAGCAGACCGGCGAAGCCCAGGGCGAAACCGCTCATGGTCCACTGCGTGCCGGCCGGCGCCAGGTGCAGGTCGGCGCCGATGGCGGGCGCCGCCACGACCAGTACGGACACCTCCAGGGCGTCGATGAGCATATTGCCGGCGAGGACGGTCAGCAGGCCCCACCGCCGCGTGCCGGCGGCGGCCGCGGCGGGGCGGGGCACGGAAGGAGTCGTAGACGTCATGGTGGTCTTCCCGGTGGGAGAGGTGGCTGGTCCTGGGGGCGCGGGGGCCGGACGTCCGGGCGTCCGGACCCCGCGGCCGGAGAGGGCGGCCGCGCCGGCCCGTCCGGTTCAACCCAGCAGGGTGCCGCCGCTGGCGTCGAGGAAGGCGCCGGTGACCCAGCGGGCGTCGTCGGTGGCGAGGAAGGTGACGACGTCGGCGACGTCCTCGGGCTCACCGACCCGGTTGAACGCGGAGAGCTGTGCCATCTGCTCGACCGCCTCGGGGATGTCGAACACCGGGTTGCCGTTGCGGGTGATGCCCGGCGCGACGCTGTTGACGGTGATGTTGCGCGGCCCCAGGAGCTTGGCGAAGTGCAGCGCGAGCTGCTCGACCGCGCCCTTGGTCATCGCGTAGGCGATCTCCTCGGGGTTGGCGAAGTGGGTCAGCCCGGAGGAGATGTTGATGATGCGGCCGCCGTCCGGCATGTTCTTCAGCGCCCGCCGGATGAGGAAGAACGGCGCCTTGGCGTTGACGGCGACCAGCCGGTCGAACTTCTCCGGGGTGGTGTCGTCGACGGAGACGCCGCCCATCTCGCCCGCGTTGTTGACCAGGATGTCCAGGTCGGTGGTGCCGGTCCGCTCCTTCAGGCCGGCCTCCAGCGCGAGGAACAGCTCGTGCACGTCGCCGGGCACGCCCAGCTCGGCGCGGACCGTGAAGGCCCGGCCGCCCTCCGTCTCGATGAGCGCGACGGTCTCGGCGGCCGCCTCCTTGTTGCTCGTGTAGTGCACGGCGACCAGCGCGCCCTCGCGCGCCAGCCGCACGGCGGTGGCCCGCCCCATGCCCCGGCTGGAGCCGGTGACCAGCGCCGTCTTTCCGTTGAGCCTGCCCATGGTGTTCCCTCCCTGCGCGGCCGCGGACGCGGCCGGGTTCGTCAGTGGTGCGGCCGGCCCGGTGAGGCCGAACCAGCGGTACAGCGCGGCGTCCAGGCCGTCAGTCGTCCGTCCCGTCCACACGAGGTGGCCGTCGGGCCGGACCAGGACGGCGCCGGCCCCGGCCAGCGGGTGGTCGTCCGCGCCGCCGGCCAGGCGGGCGGAGAGCACGGTGACCCGGTCCTCACGGCCCGCGGCGGCCCGGTGCAGCGGCGCTTCGGCGTCCTGCTCGCCGGACAGGTCCAGCAGCAGGCCGCGGCCGGTGCGCAGCAGGGCCGCCGCGGTGGTGGCGCTGCCGTCGGCGCGGAGCAGCGGGGTGTGCGGAAGCCGGGCGCCCAGCAGCGGGTGGCCGCCGGTGCCGACGTCGTACCGGACGTCCAGGCCGGAGATCATGCCCGCCAGGTGGGCGCGTACCGGCTCCTTGGCGATCAGCTCGGCCAGTACGGAGCGCACCGCCTCCACCTCGGGGCCGCCCAGCAGCAGCCTGGCCTGCGCCTGGATGTTGGACCGCACACGGGCGCCGACCGCGTGCCGTTCGTCGTGGTAGCTGTCCAGCAGGCCCTCGCTGCCGAGCCTGCGGACCTGGATGGCGAGTTTCCAGCCGAGGTTGACCGCGTCCTGGAGCCCCAGGTTCAGCGCCTGCCCGCCGATGGGCATCTGCTGGTGCGCGGCGTCACCGGCCAGCAGGACGCGCCCGTCGCGGTAGGCGGTGGCCTGCCGGTCGGCGTCGCCGAAGGAGTTGACCCACAGCGGGGTGCCGCCGCTGATGTCCTCCCCCGTGACCCGCTCCCAGACCGCCGCGACCTCGGCGAAGTCCGGTTCGCCGGTGCGCGTGCCGGCCGGCCGGCCGAACTCGTGCACCATGACGCGGGTGACGCCGTCGTCCCGCCGGGCGGCGATGGCCAGCCCCTTCTCCAGCCGTTCGAAGCGCCGGTTCGGGATGTCCAGCCCCGCCACGTCCGCGCGCAGCAGCTCGCGGACGGCGTCCCGGCCGGGGAAGTCGGCGCCGGTCAGCCGGCGCACGGTGCTGTTCTCGCCGTCGCAGCCGACGACGCACAGCGCCGACAGGGTGACGGTGGATCCGTCCTCCTTCACCGACTCGGCCTCGACGCGGTCGTCGAGGACCGACAGGCCGCGGACCTCGTGCCCGCGGCGTACGTCGGCGCCGAGCGACCGCGCCCACTTCTCCAGCAGTTCCTCGGTGCGGTGCTGGAGCACCTTCCACTGGCCAGGGTGGCTGCTGTCGAGGGTCAGGTCCAGGGGGATGCCGCCGAAGTGGCCGCGCGGTTCGCGGGGCGGGGTGCCCAGCTCTTCCAGCAGGCCGCGGGAGTCGAGGATCTCCATGGTGCGGGCGTGCAGGGTGGAGGCCCGCGACTCGGTGGTGGGGGCCGTGCGTGCTTCCAGCACGACGACGTCCGCACCGCCCAGCCGCAGTTCCCCGGCGAGCATCAGCCCTACGGGACCGGCCCCGACGACGATGACCTGGGTGTCCAGTGCGGCCATCTCAGCGTCGCGCCTCGGCGTGGTCCTTGGCGTGGCCCAGCGTGGCCCGGCTGTTGGTGCTGAGCGCGGTGCGCACGTACTCCCTGGCCTCGGCGACGCCGGCCTCGGGGCCGAGGATCTTCGTGATGTTCTCGGTGTTCAGGACGACCGTGTGCTGCGAGGTCGCGGACACACCGTCAGCGGTCTCCTCGAACGTCCACCGGCCGGTGTGCAGGGTCATCAGCGCCGGCAGCGTGACCTGCTTGTAGGCGATCTTGTGGTGCGGGAAGCAGACCCGGTACGACTTCGTGGTGTGCGTGGAGCCGTCCTTGGCGCGGGTGTCCATCTCCAGGCTCTGCAGCCCGGGGGTGTCCTCCTCCAGGCGTACCGAGGCCACGTGCGGGAGCCGCTCCTGCCAGAGGTGCGCCTCGTTGATGAAGTCGTACGCGTCCTTGGCGGAGCCCGCGATGTGGACCGTGTCCTCGAAGGAGAAGGTCAGGTCCGCCGAGGCGTGGGCCAGTTCGACGTTGGTCTTCAGCGCGGCCAGCTCCGAGCGGGAGTTGCGGTCGACGGCCTGGTCGATCCACTCCAGGGAGGCCGGGTCGTCGTCGATCGCGCGGTAGTCGTGCAGCAGCCGGATCCGGGACTCGTCCGCGCCGAGCGCCTCGATGATCCAGGTGCCGCCCATGGCCGCGACCGGCGGCGCCGACACCTCCTGGCGGAAGGTGATCCGCAGCGCCTCGGGGTCGAGGGTGCGGCGGGACGTCCAGTTCTTGGCCTCGCCGTTGGCGGTGGCCCAGATCCGGATGCGCTCCTCGTTGGCGCCCTGCTCGACGTGGTCGACGTAGAGGGTCGGCGGGAAGATGCGGGGCCAGTTCTCCACCTCGGCGAGCAGGCGGTAGACCTCGGCGGCGGGGGCCTGCACGGTGATCTCGTGCTCGACCTCACGGACCGTCATGTTGAACTCCTTGGGAAGCCTTGGAAAGCCTTGGAAAGACGAAGCGGGGGATCAGAAGTTGCCGAGGCCGCCGCAGACGTTGAGCGCCTGCGAGGTGATGGAGGCGGCGGTGTCGGAGGCGAGGTAGCCGACCAGTCCGGCGACCTCCTCCGGGGTGGAGTAGCGGCCCAGCGGGATCTTGGACTGGAACTTCTCGAGGATGGCGTCCTCGGTGGCGTTGTACGCCTCGGCGTAGCCCTGGCGGACGCGCTGGGCCATCGGGGTCTCGACGTAGCCGGGGCACACGGCGTTGACGGTGATGCCGGTCGGGGCCAGCTCGTTGCCGAGGGCCTTGGTGAAGCCGACGACGCCGTGCTTGGAGGCCGAGTACGGAGCACCGAGGACGACGCCCTGCTTGCCGGCCGTGGAGGCGATGTTGATGATGCGGCCGCGGCTCTTGTGGCGCATCCGGCCGGTGTTGAGCACCTCGCGGGTCATGCGGAAGACGCTGTTGAGGTTGGTGTCGATGACGTCGTGCCACAGCTCGGTGGCGATGTCGGCGGTCACGCCGCCGCCGCTGCGGCCGGCGTTGTTGACCAGGACGTCGACGCTGCCGTGGCGGTCGACAGCGGCCTGCACGAAGGCGTGCACGCTCTCGTCGTCGCGGACGTCCAGCTCGGCGCCGTCGGCCTCGATGCCGTCCTCGCGCAGCTGCTTGACGGTCCGCGCCACGTTCTCGGCGTTGCGGGCGCCGAGGAAGACGGTGTGGCCCTGCTCGCCCAGCAGGCGCGCTGCGGCCAGACCGATGCCGCTGGTGCCGCCGGTGATGAGGGCGAGGCGTCCGGTGGTACGGGACATGAAGGGACTCCTTGTGTCAGGGCCCGGCCGGTGCCGGGAGGGGAGAGAGGGACCGGGGTCCGGGGCGGCCGCGGGTGAAGTGCGGCCGCCCCGGGTGCGGGATCAGGCCGCGGACAGGGCCAGGTGGGCGTTGACCGTCTCGATGAGCGCGCGCGGCGTGGCGGCGTCGGTCAGCGCCGAGTCGTCCAGCGTGATGCCCCACTCGCGCTCGATGCGGCCGCCGGTCTCCAGCAGGGCCAGGGACTCGTAGCCCAGCTCCTCGAAGTCGGTGTCGAGAATGTCGCCGTCCAGGTCGACGCCCTCGTCGGCGCCGGCGCCCTCCAGGAGGATGCGCTTGAGGTCGTCCAGGGTGAATACAGCAGACATGTGCGTTCCTTCGTGTTCGGATCATGGGTGTCCCGCGCCGTTGCGGGACACAGCGGGAGGTCAGCCGTCGGCGCGGAGCACCACGGCGGAGTTGAAGCCGCCGTGGCCGCGGGCCAGCACCAGCGCGGTGCGGACCTCGGCGGTGCGCGGCTGGCCGACGACCAGGTCGAGGTCGTAGGCCGGGTCGGGGTCGGTGTGCACGGTGGGCGGGATGAGGCCCTCGTCCATGGCCAGCAGGGCGGCGGCCACGTCCAGCGGCGCGGCGCCCGAGTACAGCCGGCCGGTCATGGTCTTCGGCGCGGTCACCGGGACGCCCCGGGCGCCGAAGACGGCGCGCAGCGCGTCCGCCTCGGCCCGGTCCAGCGCCACGGTCCCGGCGGCGTCCGCGAAGACCACGTCCACGTCCTGCGGGGCGCAGTCCGCCTCCTTCAGGGCCAGCTCGATGGCGCGGCGCAGCCCGGGCTCCCCGCCGGTGCCCGGCTTGGGGTCGAACGTCGCGGCGTATCCGACGAGTTCGCCGTAGATACGGGCGCCACGGGCGCGGGCCGCCTCGGTGTCCTCCATGACGAGGAGGGCCCCGCCCTCGCCCGGCACATGGCCGCCGGCGGCCGCGTCGAACGGGATGTAGGCGCGGTCGGGGTTGTCGCTGGTGGACAGGCGCCCGCTGGTGAGCTGGGCGGCCCAGCCCCAGGGGCAGATCGAGGCGTCCACGGCGCCGGAGACGATCAGCGGGGTGCCCTTGCGGATCTGGCGGCGGGCCTGGGCCAGCGCGTCGAGCCCGCCGGCCTGGTCGCTGACGAGGACGCCGCTGGGGCCCTTCATGCCGTTGCGGATGGAGATCTGCCCGCTGTTGACGGCGTAGAACCAGGCGAAGGACTGGTACGCGCTGACGTACTGGCTGCCCTGGCTCCAGAGCTTCCGGAGCTCGTTCTGGCCGAACTCGAAGCCACCGGAGGAGCTGGCGGTGATCACGCCCATGTCGAACTCGGGCTGCTCGCCGGGGACGATGCCGGCGTCGGCCAGCGCCCAGTCCGCCGCCACCAGCGCCATGCGGGTCATGTGGTCGGTCTGCGGGATCAGCCGGCTCGGCAGGTGGGCCTTGGCGTCGAAGCCGGGCACCTCGCCGGCCAGCGTCGCCGGGTAGGACGAGGCGTCGAAGCGGCTGACGCGGCCGATGCCGCTCTTGCCGATCCGGGTGGCCGCCCAGAAGTCCTGGGTGCCGAGCCCGTTGGGAGAGGCGACTCCCAGGCCGGTCACTGCCACGGAGGTGGTCATGCCTCGCTCCTCTCGGGCCGGGCGAGCACCATCGCGGACTGGAAGCCGCCGAAGCCGCTGCCCACGGTCAGCACGGCGTCGGTGCGCTGCTCGCGCGCGGTGACCGGGACGTAGTCCAGGTCGCATTCGGGGTCGGGGGTGTGCAGGTTGGCCGTGGGCGGGACGACGTGGTGCTCCATGGCCAGCGCGCTGGCGGCGATCTCGATGGAGCCGATGGCGCCCAGCGAGTGGCCCACCATGGACTTGATGGAGCTGACCGGCGTGGCGTAGGCGTGGTCGCCGAGGCTCTTCTTGAACGCGGCGGTCTCGTGGCGGTCGTTCTGCTTGGTGCCCGAGCCGTGCGCGTTGATGTAGTCGATGTCCTCGGCGTTCAGCCGGGCCTCGGCCATGGCCACGCGGATGGCCTCGGCCATCTCCGCGCCGTCCGGGCGCAGACCGGTCATGTGGTACGCGTTGGAGCGGGTGGCGTAGCCGGCGATCTCGGCGTAGATGTGCGCGCCGCGCGCCTGGGCCGCGGTCAGCTCCTCCAGGACGAAGAAGGCCGAACCCTCGCCCAGTACAAAGCCGTTGCGGGTGTTGTCGAAGGGCCGGGAGGCCGTCTCGGGGCTGTCCTGGCGGGGCGTGGTCGCCTTGATCGCGTCGAAGCACGCCATCGTGATGGGCGAGATCGGGGCGTCCGAGGAGCCGGCGATCATGACGTCGGCGCTGCCCTCGCGGATCAGCTCGACGGCGTGGCCGACCGAGTCGATGCCGGAGGTGCAGCCGGTGGAGACCACGGTGGCCGGGCCCTGCGCGCCGGTCGCCCAGGCGACCTCGGCCGCGAACGAGCTGGGGACGAGGTAGTCGTACAGGTGCGGTACGGCGTAGGTGTGGTCGACCAGGTCCAGCCGTCCGCCGTCGCTGACGGTGCGGTACTCGGTGTCCAGGCCCATGGTGGCGCCGACGGCGCTGCCGACCGTGACACCCGTGCGGAACGGGTCGAGCTGCTCGAACTCCAGGCCGCTGTCGCCGAGCGCCTCGCGGGCCGCGACGACGGCGAACTGGGCGGCCCGGTCCATCCGGCGGATTTCCTGGGGAGACAGGCCGTGCAGCTCGGGGTCGAAGTCGATCTCCGCCGCCACCCGGGAGCGGAAGGAGGAGGCGTCGAAGAAGGTGATGGCGCGGGTCGCGGTGCGGCCCTCGCTCAGCAGGCTCCAGAAGTTCTTGGTGCCGACACCGCCCGGGGCGAGGACCCCGATGCCGGTGATGGCCACGCGTCGGGCGCTCACGCGGACGCCTCCCAGTTGTAGAAGCGGGTCGCCATCGCGTCGGAGGGCGAGCGCCAGGTGGCCGGGTCGTACGCCTCGATGAAGGGCTTGAGGTCGTCGCTGATCTGCACGAAGCGGGGGTCGGTCTTCGCTTCCTCGATCAGCGCGCCGCCGTTGTCGGTGTCGAAGTCCTGCAGGTGGAAGTAGAGGCCGCGGTACGAGAAGAGCTGGCGGCGCCGCGTGCCCATGCGGTGGGGCATCTCGGTGCCGTCGAACTCCCCGAAGAGGCGGGCGACGTCCTCGGCGGACTGCGGGTTCATCCGCGCGACGATGAGGGTGCTGTGCATAGGTGGGATCTCCTTGTCGGCCGGTGGGAATCCGGCGCTGTGGGCGGGGCTCAGCGGGCGGGGCCGAACCACCGCTCCAGGGACATGGGCAGGTCGTCGTGGCTGCCGGGCGCGGCCCAGGCGACGTAGCCGTCGGGGCGGACCAGTACGGCGGTGGTGCCGGCCAGGTCGCTGCCCTCGGCCGGCGTGGCGGTGGCGGTGATGAGGTCGACGCGGTCCGACCAGCCGGCCGCGCGGCCGCGCAGGACGGGGTTGTCGGCCAGGTCGAGCAGGACGCCGCGGCCGGAGTGGAGCAGCGCGGTGCTGCCCGTGGTGCGGCCGTCGGGGCGGGTCAGTGCGAGGTCGGGCATCCGGCGGCCGAGCAGCGGATGGGTGCCGCCGCTGGTCTCGTACCGGATCTCCAGTCCGCTGACCATCGCGGCCAGGTGGCGGCTGACGTCCTCGTAGCCGATCAGCTCGTTCAGGACGTCGCGCAGCGGCTGGATCTCGGCGCCGGAGAGGAACAGCAGGCCCTGGGCCCGGGTGTTCATCAGCAGCCGCCGGCCCACCGCGTGCCGCTCCTCGTGGTACGTGTCCAGCAGGCTCTCGGGGGCGCGTCCCTGGGCCACGGCGGCCAGCTTCCAGCCGAGGTTGACCGCGTCCTGGATGCTGGTGTTCATGCCCTGGCCGCCGGCCGGCAGGTGGATGTGGGCGGCGTCGCCGGCGAGGACGACGCGGCCGCGGCGGTACTCGGTGACCTGGCGGGTGGCGTCCCCGAAGGAGCTGACCCAGACCGGCTCACCGTGCGAGATGTCCTGGCCGGTGACGCGCTTCCAGCCGGCGACGATCTCCTCGTAGGAGGGGGCGCTGGTGCGGCGCTGCGGCGGGGTGCCGCGCTCGCAGAGGATGAGGCGGGTGATGCCGCCGGGCAGCGGCCCGACCATCACCATGCCGCCGTCGTAGGTCTCGCCGATCATGCGCGGGTCCAGGTCCAGGCCCTTGACGTCGGCGAGGAACATCTCCAGCGTCGACGCGGTGCCGGGGAAGTCGAACCCCGCGGCCTTGCGGACGGTGCTGCGTCCGCCGTCGCAGCCGACCAGGTAGCCGGTGCGCAGCGTCTGCGTGTCCCCGCCGGGCGTACGGACGGTGACCTCCACCGCGTCGCCCTTGTCGAGGAAGGAGACCAATTCGTGGCCGCGGCGCAGGTCGGTGCCCAGCTCGCCCACCCACGCTTCCAGGACCGCCTCGGTCTGCGACTGCGGGATGGTCTTGGCGGCCTGGTGCGCGCCCTCCAGTACACCGAAGTCGACGGGCAGGCCGCCGAAGTGACCGACGTTGCTGGTCTCGATGTCACCGAAGCGGGGCAGCAGCCCGCGCTGGTCGAAGATCTCCATGGTGCGCGCGGTGAAGCCCAGGCCGCGGGACTCACCGGTCCGCTCGGGCAGGCGCTCCAGGACGATCACGTCGACCCCGGCGAGCCGCAGCTCTCCCGCGAGCATGAGGCCGGCCGGGCCGGCCCCCACAACTATCACTGCAGCGTCCATTGCCTCTTTCTCCTTGGGTGGGCGGGGTGTTCCGTCGCGCGCGACGGTTCGCGCCGGGGTCCGGCGGTCGGGGGCCGCGGTCACGCGTCGGCGAAGACCGGCAGCAGCGGGGCGGGAAAGACCCCGGTGCCGGCGGCGGTGGTCACCAGGCGGCGGCACAGGGTGGTGAGCCGGGCGACGCCTTCGGCGCCCAGGTGTGCGTACGGAGCGGCGTCCAGGCGGTCGGTGTCCCGCTCGACCTGTGCGCGCAGTTCCAGACCGCGGGCGGTCAGGGCACCCGCGGCGTCCAGCAGGCCGCGGTTGCGCAGCCGTTCCTCGGCGGCGGTCCAGTCCTCGTCGGTCCAGCCGCGCTTGGTCATCACGAAGGCACGGGGCATGCCCCCGGGCCCTGCGGAGTGCGAGACGAGCCCGTCCAGACCGGCCAGTCCCGCGAAGGTCAGTACCGCGAAGTGCCCGTCGCCCCGGTACTCCCGCAGCAGGGTCGCGGCGTGCCAGAGGGCCAGATGCGGCTGGTCCGGTACGGGGAGGTCGGCGTGGGCCGCGTACATCGGGCGGCCGGCCCGCTCACAGCCCTCGGCGGCGCGCAGGGCCAGCTCGGCGGCCTCGGCGGTCTCGGGCGCCTCGGCGATCTCCTCGCCCAGGCAGCGGCGCAGCGTCGTGTCGGCCGCGCGCAGCCGTTCCGCGAGCACCTTGGCGGGGGCCACGCGCTCCCACACAGCGGGGAAGTGCCCGGCGATCAGCCGGTGGTGGAAGCCGTTGGTGACGGCGGTGACGGCACCGGGGCCGACCGGGCCCAGAGCAGCGGTGCGGGCGGCGAAGTACCCGGCCATCGGGTCGTCGACGCCGTGCGCCGCCAGGTTCTCGTCGAGGTCGGGGGTGAAGTAGAGAAGCGAGTGAAGGGAGTTGAGGTAGAACTGGCAGCGGTTGGCGGGAGTGGCGTCGATGGTCACGGGCGCACCGCGCTGTGGTGGAGGTGGTAGCGGGTGTAGCCGATGGGCCGCACCCCGGGGAGGGCCTCGTAGGACGCGCGGGCCCGGCCGGAGCAGGCGTCCCGCAGGAAGGTCTCGTGGGCCTCGTCCGTGGTCCACTCCGCGTAGTTGAGCACCCGGGTGCCGTCCACGCTGGTGTGGAAGTGCGTAGCGAGCAAGCCGTCCTTCGCGTGCGGGCCTTCGCGCCCGACGGTGGCGACGATCTGCTCGACCACGTTGCGCTGGCACAGCGGGCCGTCGGTGTCGAAGGTCGCGGCGACCACGCAGCCGGGGGCGTCGGCGGTGGCGCCGTCCGGTACGAAGCTGCGGTACAGCCGGTACTCCACCGCCTCCGCGGACGCGGGCCCGGTCAGGGCGCGGGTGAAGGGACGGTAGGCGGCGGCGGACGCGCACTGGGCGTAGGTCAGCACGGTGTTGCCGTCCGTGCTCAGGTAGCTGCTGAAGGAGAGGATGTCGGCCGGCCACTCGGCGGTCTCCCACGCGGCGGTGACCTCGTCCAGGTCCTTCAGGGCCGTGGTGCGGTCCGGCACGTACCAGTGGCTGACGAACACCGCCGCGGTCCCGGCGTGGCGTATGTCCGGGAGGGTCGGGTGGCACAGCATTCTTTACTTCCCTCTCTCTTGGCGGTGGTCAAGGCTCCTGGCAGTGGTCCAGGAATTGCGCGACATGCGGTGAACCGGGCGACCGGCCGTAGCGGCCTCGGAAATTCGCTCCGGATTTCCCGGGAAAACACCGGGTTAATTCTTCTCGGCCGGCCGATCGGGTTTCCCTGGCGGCCGATATCTCTATTTTCGCCGCCCGAACGGTGCCACTCAAGGCATTCCGTGTCAGATGAATGTCAACTTGCGTCAGGTCTTCGCGACCGGAGCGGTACGGCTTTTCAGTCCTTGATTTCGCAGATGACGGCGCCGGCGGTGAGGGAGGCGCCGACCTCGGCGGTCAGGCCCTTGACGGTGCCGGAGCGGTGCGCGTTCAGCGGCTGCTCCATCTTCATGGCCTCCAGGACG